>DBEYTJ010000136.1:0-1545 GCA_048181065.1 Collinsella sp. | reverse complement strand
TTTTCGACTGGTTTATGCACGCAAAGTCTGGGAATATACAAGTCGCATGTCTTACTGTCTAACCAGTTGCGCCAAGGAGGCACCATGGACTACAAGATTACCGGCTACGAGCCCGCCCAGCTGTTCCATTTCTTTGAGGAGATCAGCGCGATCCCCCGTGGGTCTGGCAACGAGAAGGGCATCAGCGATTTCCTGGTTGCGTTTGCCAAGGAGCGCGGCCTCGACGTGTATCAGGACGAGGTCTACAACGTCATCATTCGCAAGCCCGCATCTGCCGGCGCCGAGAATGCCCCGACCGTGATGCTGCAGGGCCACATCGATATGGTTTGCGACAAGTTGGGTTCCGTTGAGCACGACTTTGCGACCGACGGTATCGACCTGGTCGTCAAGGACGGCGTCCTCACCGCTAACGGCACCACGCTGGGCGCCGACAACGGTATCGCCGTCGCTCTGATGCTCACCGTGCTCAACGACGATTCGATTGCTCATCCGGCCCTCGAGTGCGTGTTCACCACCGACGAGGAGACTGGCCTGGTTGGCGCCGAGACGCTCGACAAGTCCCAGATTAGCGCCCGTACCATGATCAACCTCGATTCCGAGGAGGAGGGCGTGGCCACCGTCAGCTGCGCCGGCGGTGTCGTCGTTACCTACACCTGCCCGATCGTGCGCGACCACAAGACCGGCAGCACCCTTACGCTCGAGATCTCCGGCCTGCTGGGTGGTCACTCCGGCGCCGACATCCACCTGGAGCGCGGCAACGGCAACCTCATCATGGCCCGCATCATCGATCGCCTGATGGTCGCCGGCGAGCCCGCCATCGTCAGCTTTAACGGCGGCACTAAGGACAACGCCATCAACCGTGAGTGCAAGGCCGAGCTGGTTTACGCCGACCACGCTGCCGCCGAGGCAGCGGCCGAGATCGCAAGGGGCATCATCGCCGACGTCACAGCCGAGCTCGAGGTCTTCGACCCCGGCTTTACCTGCACCGTCGAGATTGCCGACGACGCCGAGGTCGAGGCCATGGACCAGAAGTCCGCGCTTGCCCTCATCCGCGCCCTGCGTCTTGCCCCTAACGGCGTGATTCGCCGCAACGTCGCCACCGACGGCTCCGTCGAGGTTTCCTCCAACATCGGCGTGGTTGCCACCTCTGACGACCAGGTCAAGATTATGCTGTCCCCGCGCTCCTCGATCACCTCGCTGCAGAACGAGTTCAAGGACCGCCTGCAGACGCTGGCCGATGTCTTGGGCTTCGACGCCAAGTTTGAGTTCGAGTATCCCGGTTGGAGCTATGCCGAGCATTCGCCGGTCCGCGACATCTTTGTCGAGAGCTATCGCGAGCTCTTTGGCTCTGAGCTGCGCATCGAGTCCATTCACGCCGGCCTTGAGTGCGGCCTGTTTGCCGAAGCCCTGCACGGCCTGGACGCCATCGCCGTGGGCCCGACGCTCTCCGATGTCCACACCCCGGACGAGAGCATGGAGCTCGCTTCTGCCGAGCGCTTCTACGAGCTGCTCATCGACGTCCTCAAGCGCCTCGCTGCGTAAAGG
>DBEYTJ010000135.1:0-1556 GCA_048181065.1 Collinsella sp. | reverse complement strand
ATGAAGCGTATCGATACCACGATCGCTGAGGGCGCTGGCAAGGTCGACTCCGTTGACGAGTGGGGCAAGCGCAAGCTCGCCTACGAGATCAACGACCTCACCGATGGTGACTACACCCTCATCAACTTCCACGCAGATCCTACCCAGATCGCCGAGCTTGATCGCGTCCTGCGCATCACCGACGCTGTGGTCCGCCACATGATCGTCCGTCGCGACGACCAGGAGTAAGACTGTCGTTTTGGACTGGGCTTGTGCCCCAAGAGGAAGTAGTGAGTTATGAGCATCAATCGAGTGAACATCACCGGTAACCTCACGCGTGATCCCGAGCTGCGCGCCACCGCCGGCGGAACCCAGGTTCTGTCCTTTGGCGTCGCCGTGAACGATCGTCGCCGCAACCCGCAGACTGGCGAGTGGGAGGACTATCCCAACTTTGTCGACTGCACCATGTTCGGCACGCGTGCCGAGGCCGTGAGCCGTTTCCTGGCAAAGGGAAACAAGGTCGCGATCGAGGGCAAGCTGCGCTACAGCTCTTGGGAGCGCGACGGCCAGCGCCGGAGCAAGCTTGAGGTCATCGTCGATGAGATCGAGCTTATGAGCTCCCGTGGTGGCCAGGGTGGCTACGATCAGGGCGGTTACGCCCCCGCAGCTCCCGCGCCCGCAGCACGTCCTGCCGCACCGGTGGCTACGCCGCCCGCGGTCGACGTCTACGATGAGGACATCCCGTTTTAAGGGCTGTTCACCTATTTTTGAGTGAGAGGCGGCTTCGGCTCGCCGAAGTTGCCAAACGAAAGGTATTTTGACATGGCTAATGATTTTTCTGCACGTCAGCCGCGTCGTAAGTACTGCCAGTTCTGCAAGGAGAACACTGAGTTCATCGACTATAAGGACACTCAGCTTCTCCGTAAGTACATGACCGACCGTGGCAAGATCAAGCCCCGTCGCGTCACTGGCGCTTGCACGCAGCATCAGCATGACATCGCCAACGCCATCAAGCGCGCCCGCGAGATGGCTCTCCTGCCGTACACCGTCCCCGTGGTTTCCTCTCGTGGCAACCGCGACCGCGGCTAAGAAGGGAGACGTATCATGAAGGTTATTCTTCTCGATGAGATCAAGGGTAAGGGCGGCGAGGGTGACGTCGTAGAGGTCGCTCAGGGTTACGCTGAGAACTTCCTGTTCCCCAAGAAGCTCGCTGTTGCCGCCACCAAGGGCAACCTCAAGCAGCTTGACGAGCGTCGCAACAACATCGCCAAGCGCGAGGCCGTCCGTCTGGCTACCGCCAATGAGACCAAGGCTGCCTTCGAGGGCAAGACGGTCACCGTTGACGTCAAGGTCGGCGACGAGGGCATCCTCTTTGGCTCCGTTACCGCCGCTATGATCGCTGACGCCATCAAGGCTCAGCTCGGTATGGACATCGACCGCAAGCGCGTCGAGCTCGGTAAGCCCATCAAGGTTGCCGGTGCCCACACCGTTGCCATCTCGCTGTACCGCGAGATCAAGGCCGAGGTTGTCGTTCTCGTCGGCGTTACCGCCGAGGAGCTCGCTGCCGAGGCTGAGGT
>DBEYTJ010000134.1:0-1755 GCA_048181065.1 Collinsella sp. | reverse complement strand
CGTGTTCTTGGAAATGAGCGCGACCTCTCCCAGGTGAGCAGCGCCCTCGTCAGTATCGATGATACTTGCGAGCGTTGCCTTGCCCACGCGGGCGTCGTAGTCCACCACGCGGCCGCCCTCGAACTTAATCCAAAAATCGTCAACCTTGTTACCGTGGTGAATGAGCGGCATAGCCGAATACACGATACCGTCGGCACGCATACGATCAGGCGAGGTGAAGACCTCCTCGGTGGGGATGTTGGGGAAGAAGGGATGTCCATCGGGCGTCCTGCCCTTGCCACCGGCCCACTCGTGACCCTTCGTCATGCCAATCGTCAGATCGGTTCCATTTGCCGAGGTGTAATGCAGCCGGTCAAAACGATTGTCGTTCAGGAAGCGTAAGTTCTTTTCGAACGCCGCGTCATGAAGCTCCCAGTCGCTCTCCGGGTCCTGGCCATCGGCGCGAGCGGTGTGCAGAATCGCATTCCACAGCTTATAGATTGCAACCTCATCGGCGTCTCCCGGGAACACCTCACGCGCCCAAGCCACGACCGGAGCGCCGGCGATACACCACGGGTTGATGTTGTAGTCCAGTCCACGGCGGAAGACCTTGCACTGCGTGTTCCTTGCCTTAGAAGCCGCAGCGGGCTTGGCGGGATCGATACCCTTGAGAGCCGCAGGATCCGCACCCTCGATAAAGATAAAGCAGGCACCATCCTGGGCCAGGGAATCAAGCTGCAGGCGCTTCCACTCGGGCGTCTGCTCAAAATAGCTTTTCTCGACATGCTCGTACGTGAGCCTCGTCACGGCATCATCGGCCCAAATGACCGTCACATGGCCAGCGCCGGCGGCATAGGCCTCCGCAACCACCACGCGGGCAAAGGGCGCGCACTCGACCGGAGACTGAACGACGACCTCCTGGCCGGGTTTGACGTTCACGCCCTTGCGGACGACCAGGCGCGCGTAGTTTTTAATCTTGGGCTCCAGGGCCTTCATGCCCTCCAGAGCCTCTTCGACCGTCAGGGCAGCTCGAATCATGTGCCACTCCATCTATCTATAGAACAGTAAAAAGGCGCGCCGCAAAAACGACGCGCCTTATATCTTAGCGATATGTATGGATACAAACGCTACTTCTTCTTGGAGTCCTTCTTGTCCTCCTCGGCAGCTGCGCGCTCGATAAGAGCGTTGAGCTTGTTCTCGGACATGCCCTCGGCCTGTGCGCGGTACATGTTGCGCAAGGGACGAATACGAACGAAGTCGTAGATAAAGTCACCCAGGATGATGACATAGGACAAAACGATGCCGACCATCTGAACAGGACTGGACACCGTGCCGCCGGGAGCGAAGTAGAGCGAAGCCCAAATTGCCACGACGAGCACCATGCCGATAGCGAGCACGGCCCACCAAATACGGCGACGCTTGGTGTAGTCCTCATCCTGCTTGAGGAGAATATTCGACACCGTGTAGATACGATCCTCGCGAGCACGCTGCTTGGCCTTGCGGGCGCGCTTCTCCTCCTTGGAAAGGCCGTCCAGGTTTTCACCCTTCTCGAGCTCTTTGCGGCGTGCCTTGGATGATGCTGGCACGACGCGAACGGAGCTCGCTGCCTGGCGGGCGGGTTTAGCAGATGCGGCGGACTTGCGCGCAACCCCGGTAACTTCGTGGGATTGCGTGCGCTTGTTCGTGGCGCTACGGGTACTCACTTATGCGTTCTCCTTCATGCTTGTGAACTGGGAGCCCGTGATGATCTGGAAGGCCTCGCGATAGCGCTCGGAC
>DBEYTJ010000133.1:0-10638 GCA_048181065.1 Collinsella sp. | reverse complement strand
CAGGTTGTTAAGAGGAGGGCTATTCATGGCCAAGAATTCAGGTCCCGTACGTACCGTTCATGCTCGCACGACGGGTAAAGAGCGCGATGAGATGATCGCCACCACCAAGGCCGAGATCGAGAAGAAATTCGGCCAGGGTTCCATCATGAGGTACGGCGACGGTGGCCCCGAGCTCGAGGTCGAGGCCATTCCCACGGGCGCCCTGGCCCTCGATGCCGCGCTGGGCATCGGCGGCGTGCCGCGCGGCCGTATCGTCGAGATTTATGGTCCCGAGTCCTCCGGTAAGACAACGCTTTCGCTCGAGATTTTGGCAGAGGCCCAGGCTATGGGCGGCGTTGTGGCGTTTATTGATGCCGAGCACGCGCTCGATCCCACGTATGCCGCGCGTATCGGCGTGGACATCGATGAGGTCCTCATTTCCCAGCCCGATACGGGTGAGCAGGCGCTCGAGATCGTCGACATGCTCGTGCGCTCTGGCGCCATCGACGCCATCGTCGTCGACTCTGTCGCCGCTTTGACCCCGCGTGCCGAGATCGAGGGCGAGATCGGCGATACTACGGTCGGCCTTCAAGCCCGTCTGATGAGCCAGGCGCTCCGTAAGCTCGCCGGCTCGCTCGCCAAATCTAAAACGACCTGCATCTTCATTAACCAGCTGCGCGAGAAGATCGGCGTCATGTTCGGCAACCCCGAGACTACGACGGGCGGCCGCGCCCTCAAGTTCTTCTCGTCGGTGCGCATCGATATTCGTCGCATCGACAGCATTAAGCTTAAGGACGAGGTCATCGGCAATCGTGTGCGTGCCAAGGTCGTTAAGAACAAAGTGGCCGCACCGTTCCGCTCGGCCGAGTTCGATATCATGTACGGCACGGGCATCTCTAAGGAGGGCTCGATTCTGGACATGGCCGTCGAGTGCGGTATCTGCAAAAAGATGGGCTCTTGGTTTGCTTACGGTGAGGACAAGCTCGGTAATGGTCGCGAGGCCGCTAAGGCCTTCCTGCGCGAGCACCCCGATTGTGCTGACGAGATTGAGCATAAGGTTCGCCTTGCTTGCGGCCTTGAGTTTGATGACGATGCTCCGTCCGAGGTTGAGCTGACCGATCAGCCCGAAACTGGGGAGTTCGATGAGCTTTACGCCATCGATGGCTCCGCGATGCTCGATGATGACGACGAGTAGCGGATGCCCTCATGTCGTATACGGTGACCGAGGCCACGGTCGTCTTTCCCGATAAGAAGGCGACCTCCTCGTTCTCGAGTGGGTATGCATCAAAAAAGCCTTGTGCACATATCGACTGCGAGCTCGAGGGTGGTTTTGAACGATCCATCTGGATTCCTGTTCGTGTTGCGCGCCTGTTTCTTAAAAATCGCCCCGATCTTCCCTGCAATTGGGATGAGTTTCGCGAAGCGGTACAGCTCATTGAGCGTAAATGCGCGCTTACCATGGTGACTGAGATGCTGTCGCGCCGCGACCATGCCACGGGTGAGGTCCGTGACAAGCTGGCTCGTTACGGATTTCGCCAGCCTGCAATTGATTTTGCCGTCCAGCGTGCCACTGAGTATCGCTTTTTAGATGAGAACCGCTTTTGCTCGTACTTTATCGAGGAACGCAAACGACGTGGCTGGGGACAGCGCAAGATTGAGACCGAGCTTAAGCGCCGCCATGTCGTACTCGATGATATCCCCGGCTATCCCGAGAATTATTTTGCCGCGGATGACGACTTGGCTCGCGCATCGGCTCTACTCGCGAAGCGTCGTGTTCCCGAGACACGTGGATTCGAAAAGCTCGTCCGGTTTTTGATGGGCAAGGGCTTTTCGTACCACATCGCCGCCGATGCCGTTAAGGCGCGACTCGATGCCGAACGTGAGGAGTGTGTAGTTTAGACACATGCTAGACGCATGCGTTTTGCGTACCCGCCGTTCACCGCGTTTTAGTCGCCGTACCGAGTCCATTTATTTGACAGTTGTTACGGTTCAACGTACGATAAACACTGTCATTTGCTTTGTGATATGTGCTCATCTTTGATGAGTTTGTTTATATGTTTATCTGTATCCGACCCGCATAAGCTGCGCCCATATTACTCAAATGTCGCGAGCCGTTCGTAAGGACGGTTCGCTTTGTTGTGTAACGAATCCATAAAAAGGAGTGAGCATGCCTATCATCGCAGCGCTCGTTGGCATTCTTTTGGGTGCCATCGCCGCCATTGCCTACATGCGCACCGCCAAGCAGGGTAGTCTTCACGAGGCCGACGAAAAGATCCAGTCGGCTCACGCACAGGCTGAGTCCCTAATCGGTGATGCAAAGCGTCAGGCCGAGACCCTCAAAAAAGAGGCTCTGCTTGAGGCCAAGGAAGAGATTATCAAGAATAAGCAGGCTGCTGAGGCCGAGGACAAGCAGCGTAAGAGTGAGATTCGTACGCTCGAGAACCGCGTGATGCAGCGCGAGGAGTCTCTCGATCGCCGCAACGATGCCCTCGACAAGCGTGAGCATCAGCTGTCCAGCCAGGCTGGCCAGGTCGAGAAGCGCTCCCGCGAGCTTGAGGAACTCTGCGCCAAGCAGACCTCGGAGCTCGAGCGCATCGCCGATCTGACCCGCGAGGATGCTCACAAGGAGCTCCTCGACAAGGTTCGTGGTGAGGTTACCCACGAGGCCGCTACGATTATCCGTGAGTCCGAGCAGCAGGTTCGCGCTGAGTGCCATAAGACCGCCCAGGAGATCTTGTCTCTGGCGATTCAGCGCTGTGCCGCCGATCACACCGCCGAGGTCACCGTTACCTCCGTGCATATTCCGTCTGACGACCTGAAGGGCCGCATCATCGGCCGCGAGGGTCGCAACATCCGCACCTTCGAGCAGGTTTCCGGCGTTAACCTCGTGATTGACGATACGCCCGAGACCGTCGTGCTTTCGAGCTTCGATCCCGTCCGTCGCGAGACCGCGCGCGTCGCCCTCGAGAACCTTATTGCTGACGGCCGCATTCACCCTGCCCGTATCGAGGAGATGTATCACAAGGCCGCCGACTTGGTTCAGCAGCGCGTGCGTGAGGCTGGCGAACAGGCTGCCTTCGATACCGGTATCCACGATCTGCACCCCGAGATCGTTAAGACCCTGGGTGCCCTGCGCTACCGCACCTCGTTTGGTCAGAACGTGCTCCAGCATTCCCTCGAGGTTTCCGACCTGTGCGGCGTGATGGCTTCCGAGCTTGGCCTGGACGTTGTGACCGCCAAGCGTGCCGGCCTGCTTCACGACCTTGGCAAGGCTATCGACCATGACGTTGAGGGTCCGCATGCCGTTATCGGTGCCGAGCTCGCCCGTCGCTATGGTGAGAAGCCCGTTATCGTTCACGCTATCGAGGCTCACCACGCCGACGTCGACCCCAACACGGTGCTCGATGTTCTGGTCCAGGCTGCCGATGCCGTTTCTGCCTCTCGCCCCGGTGCCCGTCGCGAATCGGCCGAGAACTACATCAAGCGCCTTGAGAAGCTCGAGGAGATCGCCAATTCCCATGACGGCGTCGAGCGTACCTATGCCATGCAGGCTGGTCGCGAGGTCCACGTCATGGTTCAGCCGGACAAGATCTCCGATGCTCAGTCCACGGTCTTGGCTCATGACATCGCCCATCAGATCGAGGAAGAGATGGAGTATCCCGGTCAGGTGCGCGTCGTCGTGATTCGCGAGAGCCGCGCTGTCGATATCGCTAAATAACATGAACGACGCGAACGAGCTCATCTCATTTATCGCGTCGATGTCGGGGGAGGGCAACCTTCGCGTCGAGGAGAACCTTGGCGAGGGGTATGTCCGCCTCCGCGTTTCGGAGGCCGAACGGCGCCAGGCAAAGCACGACATACAGCATGTCGAGGATATTGTCATCGAAATGCTGCGCAACGCTCGCGATGCCGGCGCCGACAAGGTCTATCTTGCAACGACCAAGGAAGATGGCGTCCGTACGCTCGTCTTTCTGGATAATGGCTCGGGCGTGCCGCAGGATATGCAGGAGCGCATCTTCGATGCCCGTGTCACCTCCAAGCTCGAGAGCATGAAGATGGATCGTTGGGGCGTTCACGGTCGAGGCATGGCATTGTTCTCGATTAAGCAGAACACCGACGAGGCACGCGTTGTCGCGTCGGATGTTGACCTTGGCTCGGTCTTTAAGGTGAGCGTCGCTACCGACCGCCTTGGCGAGCGCGCCGATCAGTCCAGCTGGCCTCAGGCCGTGAAGGACGAGGATGGTCACTATGTCTGCGCCCGAGGCCCTCACAACATCATTCGCGCCGCCTGCGAGTTTGCCCTCGAGGAGCTGCGCGCCTGTGATGTCTATTTGGGGTCTCCGTCCGAGATTGCCGCGACGTTGCATGCGCAGGCGTCCAGCCGTCTCGATGCTTCTCGTCTTTTGTTTATCGATGACGAAGCCGAACTTCCCGTGGTCGATCGCCTGGGTCTTGCTTCAGATGCAGAAGACTTTATCCGCATCTGTTCGGGTTTGGGCCTCGAGATGTCCGAGCGTACGGCGCATCGTATTTTGGCGGGCCAGATTAAGCCCGTTCGCGGTGTGACCGCACGCCTGCTACGCGAGCGCGATTCGTCCTCACATGCGTCTGCTCCGGTTGATCTCGCCAAAGATCGTCGCGGCTTGCGTATCGCTAAGGATGACATGGCGCAGTTCTCGCGAGCCGTGGAGCGCGACTTTAACGATCTTGCATCGCGGTACTATCTCAACCTTTGCGGCGACCCCAAGATTCGTGTTTCACGTGATCGCATCACTGTGACGTTCGATCTTGCCAAAGAGGAATAGCATCTTTACCGAGTCCGTTCGGTACGATACAGTTATTGCAGTTAAAACGTACTTTTAAACGCAGGAGTTTCTTCATGGATTGCCTGAAGGTATCAAGCAAATCATCGCCCGCGTCCGTTGCCGGCGCCATTGCCGGCATGGTCAAAGATGGTGTTCCCGTCAATATTCAGTGTGTCGGCGCGGGTGCCGTCAATCAGGCCATTAAGGCTGTGGCTATCGCGCGCGGCTTTTTGATTCCGACCGGGTTTGATATTTCCTGCGCGCCGGTGTTCTCCGACATCCTCATCAACGGGGAGTCGCGCACGGCCATCCGTCTTTCTATTTACGTTCATCAGATTAATCGAGCCGCTATGGATAACGTTGTGATGGACGACGTTAAGCCTGTGGCATAGATTGTTTACTCTTTGCTCGCGCTCTTTGATTCCGCCTATTCCACCTCGTTAGGACTTATACACATGGACCAGGGTTCCGTACGCGATATTCTTGCCGGTAAAACCTACTTCATCCGCACCTTTGGCTGCCAGATGAATCAGCACGACTCCGAGCGCGTGAGTGGCCTTCTCGACTCGTATGGCTGCCTTATGGCGCTCGATCCGGAGCATGCTGACATTGTCGTGTTCATGACGTGCTGCGTTCGAGAGGCCGCTGACACCCGTCTGTACGGTCAGTGCAACTCTTGTAAGAGCCTCCCGCCTTCGCCCTCGGGCAAGCGCGTGGTCGCCGTGGGCGGCTGCATCGCGCAGCGTGACGGCGAGGGTCTGCTCACCAATGTCGATAACGTCAATGTTATCTTTGGCACGCATTCCATCGCGCATGTTGCCGAGCTCATTGCCGAGGCATTTTTGGACGGCAAGCGCCATATTCGCACCAATGAGCACGAGGACACGGATGCGATGAGCATGCCGTGGCATCGCGAAACCCAGTATCACGCCTGGGTCCCCATTATGACGGGCTGTAATAACTTCTGCACCTATTGCATCGTGCCGTATGTGCGCGGTCGCGAAAAGAGCCGTCCTTTCGAGGAGATTGTCGACGAGGTAACCGGTCTAGTACGCCAGGGCGTGCGTGAGGTCACGCTGCTGGGTCAAAACGTCAATTCCTATGGTCGCGACCTGTTTGGCAAGCCGCGCTTTGCCGACCTGTTGCGTGCCGTGGGCGATACGGGTGTAGAGCGTATCTTCTTTACTTCCTCGCACCCCAAAGACCTGCTGCCCGAGACTATCGACGCTATGGCCGAGACGCCTGCCGTCATGCCGCAGCTGCACCTGGCAGTTCAGTCGGGCTCGACGCGCATCCTTAAAGAGATGAATCGTCGCTATACGCGCGAGGATTATCTGGGCCTGGTCGATCGCATCCGCAATCGCATGCCCGATATCGCGCTTTCGACCGATATCATCGTGGGCTTCCCCGGAGAGACCGAGGAAGACTTTGAGCAGACGCTCTCGCTTGCCGAGACGGTCCGTTATGCTCAGGCCTATACGTTTATCTATTCCAAGCGCGCCGGTACTCCGGCAGCCGAGATTGACGATCCCACGCCTCATGAGGTGATTCTTGAGCGCTTCAACCGTCTGGTGAAGGTTATCGAGACCACAGCGCACGAGTATAACCAAGGTGAGCTCCATACCGTTGTGCCGGCGCTTATTGAGGGTACGAGCAAAAAGAATGACGCGATGCTGCTGGGCAAGAGTCCTAAGAATCAGACCGTTCATGCACCGATTCCCGCTGGCTACAGCATCGATCAGCTGATTGGCAAGATTGTCGATGTTGAGGTCGACGTTGCCAAGACGTGGTATCTGTCCGGATCCGTTGTGGGCGAGCCGCGCTAATGATTTCTCCCGGGGCAGGCCTTTCCGCCGTTGCGATTGTCGGTCCGACCGCAGTTGGTAAAAGTGATGTCGCAGATCGTTTGGCGGCTCGCCTTTCGTCCGAAGTGCTGTCGTGTGACGCGATGCAAATCTATCGAGGTATGGATATCGGCACTGCCAAGATGACACCTGAGGAATGCACGGCGCCTCTACGCCTGGTCGATATTGTTGAACCGGGCGTTGCATATTCTGCGGCGTTGTATCAGGCAGACGCTCGTGTGCATGTTGAGCGCTTGCTGGGCGAAGGTCGCCTACCGGTGTTTTGCGGGGGTACAGGTTTGTATCTCAAGGCCGCCCTGGATGAGATGGATTTTCCCTCGGGCGAGCTTGAGGACTATCGCCGCGCGGGGTATCAGGAGCTTGCCGAGCGCATTGGCGAGGAGGCGCTGCACGCGCTGCTTGCCGAGCGTGACCCCGAGTCCGCTGCGGTCATCCACCCCCATAATGTTCGTCGCGTGATTCGCGCGCTGGAAATGCACGATGATGGCGTGTCCTACGCGCAACAAAAGTCGCAGTTTAGTGTTCCGCGCGAGCATTATCACGCTCTGTGGTTTGGATTGATGCGTAATCGCGAGGCGCTTTACGAACGAATTAACCTACGCGTCGATCTGATGTTTGAGCAGGGTCTTGTTGATGAGGTCCGTGGTCTTATGGACCAGGGGCTGAGAGATGCCCTGACTTCGATGCAAGCGATTGGCTATAAAGAGATCATCGATGCTTTTGACGGCGTGATTTCTATGGATGAAGCTCGCGAACTCATCAAGATACGTTCGCGTCGTTATGCCAAGCGTCAGCTTTCGTGGTTTAAACGCGATGACCGCATCGTGTGGTTCGACATGGACGAGTTTACGATCGATGAGGTCGTTGAGGATATCCTTCATCGTATCGAGGCGGCCTAATGGCTCGATTTCCCCTCGTTCCCACAGCGCCTGAGCCCGAACGTGCCGTTCTTGTCGGAGTTGAGTGGCGCGATAACGTCTGGCCGCTCGACCGTTCGCTTGACGAGCTTGAGCGCCTGGCCCATACGGCTGGCGCACAGTGCGTGGCACGTTTGTCACAGCGTCTGGTTAAGCCGTATCCAAAATCGTTTATTGGCTCCGGTAAGGTTGAGGAGCTTTGCGGGCTCGTGCATCGTATGGATGCCGATGTTGTTATCTTCGACGACGATTTAACGCCCTCGCAGCAGTCGTATCTTGAGAAAGCCGTGGGCGAACCGGTTAAGATCATCGATCGCACGGCGTTGATTCTCGATATCTTTGGCCTGCACGCTCAGACCCGTGAGGGCCGCCTGCAGGTGCAGCTAGCCCAATTGCAGTATCTGTTGCCCCGCTTGCGCGGTATGTGGAGCCATCTTGCTAAAGAGCAGACACGCGGTGGCATTGGCTCGCGCTTTGGCCAGGGCGAAAGCCAGCTCGAGGTTGACCGACGTTTGATTCGCAACAAGATTGCCGCGCTTCGTCGTGAGCTTAAGCAGGTCGAACAGCGCCGCGATGTCCAGTCAAAGAGTCGTATCGAGTCGCCGGCGTTTCGCGTTGCCCTAGCCGGTTATACCAATGCCGGTAAGTCGACGTTGCTCAATCGCCTGACCGGGTCCACGGTGCTTTCTCAGGACAAATTGTTCGCCACGCTCGATCCGACGACGCGCTCGTATCGCTTGCCCGGTGGTCGTGGTATGACCATTACCGATACCGTTGGCTTTATTCAAAAGCTACCGCATGGTCTCGTTGATGCCTTTAAGTCCACGCTGTCTGAGGTCCTTGGTGCCGACCTGATCCTTAAAGTTGTGGATGCCTCTGACGAGGACTACGAGCGCCAACTCGAGGCAGTCGATCGCGTTCTAGACGAGATCGGTGCCGGCGAGCGTTTGACGCTTACGGTGTTCAATAAAATCGACCTACTTGATAGCGTCGATCGATTGAGTTTCCATCGTCGCTATCCCGAGGCCGTGCTGTTCTCGGCCCAGACGGGCGAGGGACTCGACGATCTCGTTGACCGTATTGCGCGTGAGGCAGCTGCCACCGATGTGTTGCTTTCTGCCGATATCCCGTATCGCGAGGGCGCCCTCATCACGCTGGTGCATGAGCAGGGAACCCTTCTGCATGAGGAATATCTTGAGGACGGCGTTCGCATTGTGGCGAAGTTGCCGGCCCGAATCGCGCCGCGACTTGAGCGCTATCGTACGGAATAAACGAGTTCTAGTACGCCTAGAATGACTGGCTGATGGAGCAGGTAGAACGGTAAGGCATGCCGACCGAGGACTGCGAGTGCCGGGATGGGATTGGCGTATGCCCACGCTGGCGTTTCGAGGCTTGACGCTCGTGCTGTCTGGGCAGCAAAAAAGCCGGTAAGGTACATAAAGACAAACGGAATGAGCGGATAGTAGTCTCCCGAAACAAAACCCGGACCCGGGAATCCTAGCCATGCCAGGTAGGGGAGTGGGTAGACCGCCTTTGGAATGCCCCAGGTTAGGGCAAAAAGAACAAGGCACGCTGCGATGCCCCACGAGCTCGGTATTTTTTGGAGTAACGGACGGGTGAGTGCAACCACCGCGGTGCACGCCGCCATGCAATAAATGATGCCAAAGTTTACCGAATCGTCGACTGATACCAGTGTTGTTGCAATCCATACGATTAAGGCTGCGGCTGCGTATTTGAGGGCGCGCTTAACGTTATTACGCGAGAGCGTGCACATCCAACCGGCGATAAACAAAAATACCCAGCTGATACTAGCGCGCCAGATATCCTGGAATACCGTTTCGGTAAACCATGGCATTTCCCATCCATATAGGTAGGCCAAATCGTAGCAGGCGTGAAAACCTGCCATCGACAGCATCGTAAACCCACGGACGGTATCAAATACGGTGATGCGTTTTTGCATTACGAGAACCGGCGCATTAAGCCGACAACCTTACCCAAAATAACGGGATTCGTCGCATAGATGGGCTCCATGGTGTCGTTCTCGGGCTGCAAGCGCACGCGCCCCTGCTCCTTGTAGAACGTCTTGACGGTCGCCGAGCCATCGATCATGGCCACGACGATTTCGCCGTTCATGGCGCTCTTTTGCTCACGAACGATAATGTAGTCACCGTTGTAGATGCCGACATTGATCATTGAGCTGCCGTGCACTTCAAGGATAAAAGAGCCCTGGTCCGTGGCGATTTCGGTCGGGATGGTAAAGGTGTCCTCGATATTTTGCTCGGCCAGAATGGGAATCCCAGCCGCGACTCGACCGACGAGCGGCAGCGAGACCGTTCCGCGGGGCGCTGTGGGTTCATCGGATTTGGAAATCGAAACAGAGGATCCGTCCTCATCAAAGAGCTCTAGGGCGCGAGGCTTGGTGGCATCGCGCTTGAGCAGCCCTCGAGCCTCCAGGGCAGAGAGATGAGCATGCACCGTGCTGGGGGAGGAGAGGCCTACGGCCGATGCCATCTCGCGCACACTGGGCGGATAGCCCTTCTCCTGCTGATATTCCTTGATGAAGTCGTAAATCTGCTGCTGACGCTTGGTAATTTTGCGAGCCATCAGGGGATCCTCTCTGCCAATGTCAAACAAATGTTCGATTTTTGCTTGACAGGAACAACTGTTCGAAGATAATAATAACCGAACATTCGTTCTCGCGCTAGACATTTTTGTCCGCGCGGCTTGATAAAACTGTTCTCAGCAAAACACGCGAGAGGAGAACATGATGAACGCAACGGATATGGTCCAGGGAAACCTCGCCCTTAAGCTCGTGGCACCTGCGGCGCCGGCTTTCACGGTTGTCAAAGGCGGTCGGTCTGGTTTCCAAACACTGCCTGGTAAGCCCGTCCGCAGCCAGTGCGTCGCCACGACTTCGGCCCCCGTTGCCCTGAAGGCCTCGACGATTGTCGCCCTGGCCGTTGCGTTCACGCTCTTCTTTGTACTTGCTACCTCGATCTTCAGCGCTCGTCACGCCGCATATGCCGAGTCGGTATCCAACGTTACCTACGAGACCGTCCGTGTTCAGTCTGG
>DBEYTJ010000132.1:0-6641 GCA_048181065.1 Collinsella sp. | reverse complement strand
AGGTGATCCTCGCCGCCGAGCGGGCGCCACTTGGTCAGACCCAGCGTGGGCAGCTGATCGGGAGCCGGGCTCTTAAGGATAGCGAGCGCGGCGTCGTAGCGCTCGTTTTGCTCGCGCTCGACGTCCTCGACACCCATACCGCCCACACGGCTCACCGTGCCGGCGAAGTACGCGTTGACGAACTCCGGCGTAAAGCCCACGGCCTCGAAGATCTGCGCCGAATGGTAGCTCTGCACCGTAGAGATGCCCATCTTGGACATGATGGAGACGATGCCGGCGGTCGCAGCCTTGTTGTAGTTGGCGATGCCCTGCTCGGCCGTCACGTCCAGGTCGCCGCGCGCCGCCAGATCGCGGATGCACGCGTGTGCGTTGTACGGATAGATGCCGCTCGCGGAGTAGCCCACCAGTGCCGCAAAGTCGTGCGGGGACACGGCGTCGCCGCACTCCACTACGATGTCGGCAAAGGTACGCACGCCGGCGCGGATCAGATGGTTGTGCACGCAGCCCACGGCGAGCAGCGACGGCACGGGCACCTCGCCCGCAGCGGCACGATCGCTCAACACCACGATGTTCACGCCGTCGCGGACCGCAGCCTCAACGTCCTCTGCAAGCTGCTTGAGCGCGGCCTGCAGCGCGCCCTCGCCGGCATCGCGGCGGTACACGGCACGGAAACGGCGGGTCTTAAAGCCCACGCGGTCGATGGCGCAGATACGCTCGAACTCCTCCTCGTTGAGCAACGGGCGCTCCAAGCGAACCAGCTGGCAGGCCGTACGGGAGTCCTCGAGCAGGTTGCCGTGGTTGCCCAGGTAGAGCGTGGTCGAAGTCACCATATGCTCGCGCAGGGCATCGATCGGCGGGTTCGTGACCTGAGCGAACAGCTGATAGAAATAGTCGTAGAAGGGGCGCGTCTTCTTGGACAGGCAAGCCAGCGGCGCATCGATGCCCATCGAGGCGAGCGGCGCCTTGCCCTGCTGGGCCATAGGACGCACGACCTCGTCAACATCATCCCAGTGATACCCGAGCTTAGCCATGCGCACGGCAGCGGGCACCTCGGCGTCCTCGGCGGGCGTTGCCGCGGCAGGCCTATCGAGCGCGTCGACGGTCAGCGTCTCCTCGGCAATCCAATCACGGTAGGGTTTTTCCTTGGCGTAACGGGCGCGCAGCTCTTCGTTGTAGAAAACGCGGCCGCGGGCAAAATCGACCTCGAGCATCTGGCCCGGTCCCAGGCAGCCGCTCGTCAGGATGTTCTCGGGGCTCACCTCGATGGTGCCCACCTCGCTTGCCAGCATAAAGCGACCGTCGCGCGTCACATAGTAGCGGGCGGGACGCAAGCCGTTACGGTCGAGGGCGGCACCCAGCGTGCGACCGTCGGTAAAGGCGATAGCGGCAGGACCGTCCCACGGCTCCATGAGCATGGACTGGTAGGCATCGTAGGCGCGGCGCTCCTCGCTCAGGCTGTCGTTGTGGTCCCACGGCTCGGGCAGCAGCATGGATGCGGCGCGCGTGAGCGGACGGCCGTTCATGACCAAAAACTCGAGCACGTTGTCCAGAATCGCGGAGTCGGAACCCTCACGGTTGATGATGGGCATCACGCGCTCAAGATCGTGCTGCAGCACGGGGCTGTACAGGTTGGGCTCGCGGGCGCGAATCCAGTTGACGTTGCCCTTGAGGGTGTTGATCTCGCCGTTGTGGATGATAAAGCGGTTGGGGTGCGCACGCTCCCAGCTGGGCGTGGTGTTGGTGGAGTAGCGCGAGTGAACGAGCGCCACGGCCGTTTTGACGGCGGCGTCGTTGAGGTCGATGAAGAAGCGGCGCATCTGCGTGGCGACCAGCATGCCCTTGTACACGATGGTGCGCGAGCTCATGGAGCACACATAGAAGATCTTGTCGCGCAGGGCAAACTCGGCGTCGGCCTTCTTCTCGATGGTGCGGCGGCACACGTACAGGCGGCGTTCAAAGGCATCACCCGCCGGCGTGTCGTCGGGACGGCCCAGGAAGGCCTGCAAGATAGTAGGCATGCAGGCGCGGGCCGTCTCGCCCAGGTCGTGCGGGTCGACCGGCACCTCGCGCCAAAAGAGCAGCGGCACGCCGGCCTCGGCGCAGCCCTCCTCGAACACGCGGCGGGCATCCTCTACGCCCTTGTCGTCCTGCGGGAAGAACAGCATGGCCACGCCATAGTCGCCCTCTGCCGGCAGAATCTGGCCGCACTTTTGGGCCTCTTTACGGAAAAAGTGATGCGGAACCTGGAACAGGATGCCAGCGCCGTCGCCGGTGTTCTTCTCGAGTCCCGTGCCGCCGCGGTGCTCCAAGTTGACCAGAATGGACAGTGCATCGTCCAGAATCTGGTGATGGCGCTCACCGTTGATATCGGCAAGCGCGCCGATACCACATGCATCGTGGTCGAATTCGGGGCGATAAAGGCCCTGCTGCTGAGCGAAATCTGCCTGCATCGCGATCCTCCTCTAGATATTAGACAGTCAGTTGAATAGGCATAGTAGGAGCATCGCCGGCCCGCTGTGTTTCCCGCCCGTTTCGAAACAATCGCGTAACGCACGCCCTACGAGTGGGCGCCGCCGACCTCAAGGGCGACAACAAGGGCCCCAAGTTCGGCCTGCAAGCTCACCGCTTCAAACATCTCAATCTGTAACAGGAAGACCCAATTTCGACGACCAACTGTTACAGATTGAGATGTTTTTGAGAGGCGGTTCCGAATGTCTCAATCTGTAACACGAAGGGCCGGTTTTGGCGGTCAGCTGTTACAGATCGAGATATTCCATAGGACCATTTCTTCCTGTCTCGATCTGTAACACCTAGACCCAATTTCCATCCCCAGTTGTTACGGATCAAGACATTTCGGCAATCCCCTTTCACCATCCTATTCAAATACGGCAATTTTGTTAGTCTTAGTTAACTTTTTAGCCTAAAACGGGTATCATTTGCGGCGTCAAACAAACGGCACGCAGGAGCGCACCATGCTCAACCATCTCAAACAACACTTTGGCTCCCGACGCACCGGTGGTCACGGAGGCCTAGACGTTGCGCGGCATATCGGCCCCGGGCTGCTCGTGACCGTCGGCTTTATCGACCCGGGCAACTGGGCCTCCAATATGGCCGCGGGCTCGCAGTTTGGCTACGCGCTGCTGTGGATCGTCACGCTGTCCACGATTATGCTCATTGTGCTGCAGCACAACGCGGCACACCTGGGTATCGCCACGGGCGCCTGTCTTGCCGAAGCCACGACACGTTACCTTCCCCGCTTCGTTGGACGCACGGTACTCGTCAGTGCTTACCTCGCGACCATCGCCACCGCCATGGCCGAAGTCCTGGGCGGTGCGATCGCACTCCAGATGCTCTTTGGGCTGCCCGTGCGCGCGGGCTGTGTCATCGTGGCGGCAGTATCGATGGCGATGCTCATGACGAGCTCCTACAAGCGCGCCGAGCGATGGATCATCGCCTTCGTAGGCGTGGTAGGACTCTCGTTTTTGGCCGAGCTTGCGCTGGTCAAGGTCGACTGGCCGCAGGCCGCCGCAAGCTGGATCACACCCAGTATGCCCACCGGCTCAGCCGCGATTATCGTGAGTGTCCTGGGTGCGGTCGTTATGCCCCACAACCTCTTCCTGCACTCCGAGGTCATCCAATCCATGCACTTCGAAGGCCAAGGCGAGCAGGTTATCGAAGAACGTCTACGCTATGAGCTCTTCGACACGCTCTTTTCGATGGGCGTGGGCTGGGCAATCAACTCGGCCATGGTCATCCTGGCCGCAACGACCTTCTTTGCGCACGGCATTGTCGTAGACGACCTCGCCGTCGCAGCGGCCACACTCTCCCCCATCTTGGGCCCGGCGAGCTCGACCATCTTTGCGGTGGCGCTGCTGTTTGCGGGCCTATCGAGCAGCGTGACGGCGGGCATGGCGGCGGGCACCATCACCGCGGGCATGTTCGACGAGGAATACGACATCCACGACCGACATTCCTCGATTGGAGTGACGACCTGTTTCGTCGGCGCAGTGGCGGCGTGCCCGGTCGTCCCGAATCCTTTTGAGGGTCTCATTTGGAGTCAGGCGCTGCTGTCGCTTCAGCTGCCGATTACGGTCTTTGTGCTCATACGGCTCACCAGTTCGCCCCGCGTCATGGGCAAATACGCCAACTCGCGCCCGCTCAACGCGCTGCTTGTAGGGATTGGTGTCGTCGTAACGGCGCTCGACGCCGTGCTGTTGACCGGGATGTAACGAGACCGCATGTCCACCCAGTCAAACGTCTCAATCTGTAACATCTAGGCCCGCTTTTGATATCTAGATGTTACAGATTGAGATCATTCCGAGGGACAGCTCCGTTTGTCTCAATCTGTAACACGTAGACCCCGTTTTCACTGCTAGATGTTACAGATTGAGACAAACAGTCGGCCGGACTCACGACAGACAGGATAGGCTAACAGCAGCCGTGATCCCTTGGGGGCGGAAGAAAAGGGCCCCGGCCGGGATGACCGACCGGGGCCCTTGGACAGAGCTATGTATTGCTGCAAGTCGCGTGTCTACGAGTTACTCCTCGACGAGCTCAAACTGATCGGGACCGACGCCGCAGACCGGGCACACGTAGTCCTCGGGCAGCTCGGGCGTGTCGACCTCAACCTCGTAACCGCAAACGACGCACACGAACTTATACGTCTTCTTCTCCTCAGCCATGATGTTCTCCTCTCGAACGTGACTGGTGATGTACTTCACTTATTAGTATATGTTCTCAATAGTATAATGCAAGTGTTTTTACAACAATTCTAGCCTTGATAGGACGAGGCCTTCGGAGGCGTCTTGCCCTTCAGGACCTTGTGGTAGTAGTCGTAGGTCAACGGCGTCTC
Source organism: Collinsella sp. (assembly GCA_048181065.1). Taxonomy (GTDB): domain Bacteria; phylum Actinomycetota; class Coriobacteriia; order Coriobacteriales; family Coriobacteriaceae; genus Collinsella. Next base: position 1,789 of record DBEYTJ010000132.1, on the reverse strand, counting down.
GTCACTTAAGCGCTCGGCATCCTCGACCTCGCCGATAAACAGCAGATGCGTGCCCACATCCACAGTGTCGATCAAACGGCAGCTAAACAGGGCCGCCGCGTGCTCGGGCACATAGGGCATGCCCAGAGCCGTCTCGCGGGTCTCGTACTTGGCAAACTTGTCATAATCGCTGCTGGTGCGGAACCCGAAGTTGCCGATGTAGAGCATATCGGCCGTCTGGTCGATTACAGTCAGTGCAAACGCTTTGGCCGATGCGATGACGCCCGAGGTGACGTTGTCCTTGTTCACGGCAACCGAAATGCGCGGCGGTGCGGACGTCACCTGCACCGCCGTATTGATGACGCAGCCGGCGCGCAGCCCGTCTGCCGCAGCGCTCACCACGTACAGACCGCTCGGCATGGTAAAGAATGCAGTTTTGTCCATAACAATCACTCCCCTAACCCGGGTTGGAACCTCATGGATGTATGTACCCACAAAAAAGGCGGCACCCATAACGGACGCCGCCCCATACACATATGTGCCAAGATTGCAGGTCAGCCAAATCCCTCCACCAAGTTGCGGTGAAATAGTTCCTGCTTGTCGGGTATTTGGCCTCAAACAGGAACTATTCCACCGCAACTTATACAGAGCGCCTAGCGGTTACGCTCCTTAAGGGCACGGTCAATCTCGCGCTGGACATCGCGCTTGGCCATATCCTCGCGCTTATCGTAAAGCTTCTTGCCGCGGCCTAGGCCCAACAGCAGCTTTACGCGACCGTCGGTATTAAAGTAGAGCTCCAGCGGCACCAGGGCATAGCCGCGATTACGCAGCTTACCGTCGAGAAAGTCAATCTCCTTGCGGTGCAGCAGCAGACGGCGCCGGCGATCAGGGTCGCGGTTCCACACGCCACCATGGCTATAAGGGTGAATATGCAGGCCCACGAGCCAGCACTCGCCGCCACGAATCAGTGCAAAGGTGTCGGTGATCTGGCACGCGCGCTCGCGAATCGACTTGACCTCGGTGCCACTCAGCTCAATGCCGCACTCAAAGGTCTCATCGATAAAGTACTCGTGATGTGCCGAGCGATTCTTGGAGATGAGTTTGCGCTCGCGCTTACTGGGCATCGCCGGCCTCCTTGGCTCCATCGGCGTTCGAGCTCGCGGCGTCGCGCTTTGCCTTGCGCTCAGCATTGAGCTCGGCGTCGCTCTCGCGCACCAGTTTGATAATCGCCGCGCAGGCCTCCTCGCCCACCAAGTCGCGAGCACGCACCGTCAAGCGCGTCGCCTCCTGTTTGTCGCCGTCGCTTGCAGCATCGGTCGCGCACATAATCAGGCAGATGGCGATCTCGGCCGAAGGCGAGGTCGGCACGCCCTGCAGGGCCAGCTCACCCATCACATGCTCGTCGCTCTCATCGGCGGCATCCGAATAGGTGGTATGGATCTTGTTGAGCAGGCGCGTCGTATGCGCATCGTTGGGCGCCAGGCGCAGCGCCAGACGCGCGCAGCCCACGGCAGCCGAAACGTTCTCGGTCTCGGGCTCAAGGAAATACTGGCCGAGGTTGGCGTAAGCGCGGGCGGCGCACTTGCCGTCGCTCGCACGCTCCAGCACCGAGAACGAGAGCGATGCCCATTCCTGTTTGTCCTCGAGTGCGCGGAACAGCTCGGCCAAGTCCAAGCGATAGTTGCAGTTCATGGGGTCCCAACGCACAGCCTGCATCAGGGCATTACGAGCGCTCACATAATCCTGCTGGCGAATGTAGGCAAACGCCATGTCAGAGTACAGGCGGTCAAACGGCACCTCGACCTGCACG
>DBEYTJ010000131.1:0-5423 GCA_048181065.1 Collinsella sp. | reverse complement strand
GCCTCGCGCCGCCAGCGCGCCTACCAGATCTTCAATGACGAAAAAGCTTTTGACGGCAAGCATGGCGAGCGCCTGATCAGGCGTATGACCGAAAAGGGCATCAGCATGCAGGCGATCAAGGTCGCCCCCAACCGTCCGGTGCACTTTACGGGCTTCTTTACGCTGGGCGCCGACAAGCCGTTCATTATGGTCGAGAACCTGGATACCTACGACGAAATCGTCAAGCTTCTGCGCGGACGTAAACATGCCAAGCTCTTTGGTACCAAGGTGGGCGGCGTAATCTTTGGCGGCGGCTGCAAGGCGAGCGTCTCGCACGCACTGGATGATTATCTGGCCGAGATCGGCTATCGCTTTAGCTATGTCTACTACGTGGGCGATATCGATCGAGAGGGTGCACGCATCGTCGAGCAGGCCCGCAACGCCAACGTTGTTGAGATTCGCCTGCATGCCGGCATGTATCGCGCCATGCTTGCCGAGCATAAGCGTCGCGTGAAGGCCGGCGGCGCGTGCGAGCCCGCGGCTGCCAACCAGGGCGTGCCGCAGAACCTGGCGGCGACGATTAAGGATCTGCCCATGGTTACGCGCGTGCAGTTCCGCAACGTGCTGCGCGAGGGCGGACGAATTCCGCAGGAGATTCTGATGACCGCCGACTATCGGGATGGCGACTCGGGAAGCTTCGACCGCATGCTGAACAGCTAGGGACGCGTGGCCCCGGCGGGCCGGGCATTAAGTTTGCTGCTCTACAGTCCTGCGCAAGACGAAGGCCACATTAAGTGGCCTTCTTTGCGTGCGGAACTCGCGACAAACTTAATGCCCGGCCCGCCGGGGCCACGCGGCATTTTGTAGATGGCGGCTCGCTTTTCGGAACTGGGCTGATGATTTCTAGATGTAAGGCGCTCTTGGTCCTAATGGGCCTGGGGTGCCTATCTTTTGGAGGTAGATTTTTGGGACATGCCTGAAAATCTACCTTTATCTTCTCGTGTAGAACGAGAAGATATGGCTGAAACTTCTCGTGCTGGACGAGAAGTTGTGTTGCCTTGCGGGTTCGAATCCCTCCGCTTGCCCACAAGAAAGCGCCCCGGGCTGATGAAAGCCCGGGGCGCTCAGTTACCTTGGCTGGGACGGAGGGATTCGAACCCCCAACAGCCGGCACCAAAAACCGGAGTTCTACCGTTGAACTACGTCCCAATGTGTGGTGTTGCCCAAAAGCAACTCGTTTAGTTTACCTAATCTGCGAGGGCATCGCAAACGCCATCGAGCAGGCGTACCGCGAGCGTCTGGGCGTCGCTGGCAGTGAAGGTGCCGTTGTAGCGCGTCATGCCGGTGAGCTCAATGCGGATGCGTGCCGGCTTTTGCTGCGCGGCGACATTGGCAGTACGGATGCGCTGGGCCAGGTTGTGGCACTCGGCGAGGGCAATCGTAGCGCGCGGAGCGGCGTCGGCGGGCAGCTCGTCGCTTGCGATCTCGAGCACCAGGTCAACGTCGGTCGGAACCTCGGAATCGCAAAGCATCATACCGCTGTTGTCGGTCGTCGCCGTGGCGATGTTCCACATGCGCGATGCTACGCTGCGCGCGATAGGGTCCTCGCCAATGACGGCAATCTGGAAACGCTCGAGTACGTTGGCCGCGCGGGCAAAGCCGATGCGCGATTCGGCCTCGGTCACCGAAGGTTTACCCTCCCATACGTGGTGCAGGCGGTTGATGTAGGCGTAGGTATCCTGGAAAGCCATACCGTCGGCAAACAGACCGACGTTTTCCTGGAACTGCTGAAGGGCCGCCTCGGTGTGAGGGCCAAAGTAGCCATCGTCCTCGCCACAGGCAAAGCCCAAAACGTTGAGCGCGCGCTGCAGGGCCTGCACGTCGGCGCCATGGAAATTGGGCATGCGCAGATAGAGCGTGCGGTCGCCCAGCTTATACGAGGCGTCGACCAGGGCGCTCCAGCAGGGGATATCGACGGCACAGCCAGCGGCAAGGCCGCTATCGAGCCTAAAGGTGCCAACAGCCTGTTCGGTGGTGGCACCAAAGTGCTTGTCGGCGACCTCGGTGGCATCAATCGTGTAGCCGAGCTGCAGGAGACGAGACTGCACGTCCTCGACGGCTGCTCCCTGCATGCCCGTTGTAATAGGTTCCATGAACGAACCCCTTTCGGCGTATCATTCGTACTATTTGAGCGCCTGTCGGATAGACGACGCAAAGGGATGCATAAACATACATTCAACAGTGTAGCAACTTGTACCCAAATGCGCTGCCGACAGGTTTTGCAACCCCCGCTAGTTGAGTCGCTCCACAAAGAAATCTGCCATGGAGAGGAACAGTTCGCGTGCATGCGGGTCGAGCGAAACGTCTTCGATGGCGGCCTTGGCTTTGGCGGTTAGGTCCAGCGCGTAGGCATGGGCGTAACCGATAGAGCCGGTTTCCTGGAAGATTTCCACGGCGCGCGCGAGCTGCACGGGGTCCTCGGTGCCCGAGGAGAGGATCGCTTCAATCTCATCGTGATAGCGCTCATCAGACAGGGCGTGTACGGCGACAAGCGTGCGCTTGCCCTCGGTGATGTCGGTACGGAAGTCCTTGTTGGCGGCCTCCTTGGTACCGATCAAGTTGAGCAGATCATCTTGGATCTGGAAGGCAAGGCCGGTGCGCAGGCCAAAGGCGCGCAGTGCCTCGACCTGCTGTTCGCTGCCTCCGCCAATGATGGCCCCGGCGGCAAGCGGCGTGGCTCCGCTGTAATACGCGGTCTTGTGCGTTGCCATGTCCAGGTAATCGTCGACCGAGATGTCAAAGCGCCCGTCACGGACCCAACCCAGGTCGAGCGCCTGACCCTCGATGGTGCGGACGATCATCTCGGTGAGCTCGTGGAGTACGCGCAACTTTACGTCTGCCTCAAGCGTGGGGTCGTCGAGAACCGTCTTGGTGACCATGGTAAGTGCCAGGTCGCCGCAGTTGATAGCAAGCCCCGTGCCCTCGGTGAGGTGCATGCAGGGCTTGCCACGGCGCAGCTGGCCGTTATCGGCGATGTCATCATGGATAAGCGCACCCGACTGGAAATGCTCGATGGCCGCCGCGGCGCTGCGGGCGCTCTCAAAGCTGCCGCCCACTGCGGTGGCGGCGAGCATGCAGATGAGCGGGCGGTGGCGCTTGCCTGCATTGGCCGTAAATGCCGAAAGCGGGGTATACAGGTAGCGCTCGATATCGGCAGAGGTCGCCTGTCCGTCAAAGAATGTGGCCAGATAGTCGTTGATCTGGTCAAAGTGCTGGGCTAAAAAGCTGGTAAACGGACTGGACACAGGTTCTCGCATTCTTTCTTAGGTCGCATCGTTGCATTATGCAGACAACATATTGCCACATTAGGGTGTCGAGCGCGGCGGTTGAAGACGATTGAGTCTTACGGCCGCAAACGCGGCAAGGGGCTCGGCTAGATAAGCCCAAAGTGTTCGAGCGCGGTGACGACGCCGTCGTGGTCGATAGAATCGGTTACGTAGTCTGCCTTCTCCTTAAGGAAGTCTGGTGCGTTGCCCATGGCGATGCCAACATCGACTGCCTCCATGAGGGCGATGTCGTTGCTCGCGTCGCCAATGCCGTACACGGTGCCGTGATCTGGCCCCAGGGCGTCAAGCACGGCACTGATTCCGGCCCGTTTGGTGCACTCACGAGGCGAGATTTCTGTGACCTCGAGCTCGAGCTCGTTGAAACAGAGTAGAGGTCCAAGCTCTTCATCTTGGGCGATGCGGTTGGCAAGTGGTGTGGACATAAGAATTTTATAGGCGTTGTAGTTCTCAAGTTGCGTGACGGCGTCGCCCACGGTGCGTGCGTATCCGTACGTCTCGGGGGCATCTGCACTCATGCGCACCACGCGATCGATGCCCTCAAAGCGAATGACCTCACCCGATTGCTCAAGATAGGGGGCGAGGCGCTGTAGCAGACCAGGGTTTATGGCTGCATTTCGCACAATGCGTCCCTCGAGTTCGGCGTAACCGCCCGCGAGACACACGACGCCCGTCCACGGCAGCTCGAGCAGCTTAGGATGGATGCAGCTGAGGGTGCGCCCCGTGCAGATAAAGGCCATGTTGCCATTTGCAACGAAATCGCGGATGGCCTGCGAGACCGCCTCGTTGGGATAGGGGGACAGGTCACGCTCGCTCTCGGGAAGCTCTTGTGCCGCTCGAGGGTCTTGCCAGGCGAGCGTTCCGTCGATATCGAAGAAACAGATATCGCTGCGATTATGGGCTGCGCTGGCGGCAGGGGAGGCCGAGGTGGTGGGCACAAATTCCGGCTCGAGGCCCATGATCTGGTCAAAATGCTCTTTAACGCGGGGAACCGAGATGCCGATGATTACCTGGGCGGTCTTGCCCGTAATGATGAGGCCCTTGGCGCCCACCGCGACAAACGACGCGTTATCTGCAACGATGGAAGGGTCTGCGACCTCGACGCGCAGGCGCGTGGCACAGTTGGTTGCGCCCACAATATTGCCAACACCACCTAAAAGCTGAATTACCCGCTCAGCGAGGATGTGATCTTGATCGGATCGACTATTGACCTCGTCATTGGGAGATTGCTCTTTGGCAAAGCCGCTTTCCGTTAAACGATCGATTGCCGCGCGATTGGCGACATGATCCTCGCGGCCCGGCGTCTTAAGGTCATAGATCAAGATGAGTGCTCGAAAACTAACAAAAAAGATGAGGCTAAAGGCAAGGCCGATACCGAGCGCCAAAAGATAGGCACCGGCATGCGTCCGCATGAGCGGGATAAAGTTGAAGGCTGCCATCTCCATGAGGCCGCCCGAGAAGATGCCGACGATGCCAAAGAGATTCATGGTTGTGGCAAGGCAAGACGATAAGACGGCGTAGAGAAAAAAGAGCCCGGGGTGGGTGAACATAAAGAGAAACTCGAGTGGCTCGGTAACGCCGCAAACCACCGAGGCGATGATGGCGGGAACAAGGATGACCCTGAGGCCGGCGCGGCGTTCTGGTTTTGCGGTGGAGTAGAACGCGGCTGCGATGGCGGGAAGGCCAAAGAGCTTGACCCAGCCGGTGGCGGTAAAACCGGCCCACGGCGCAAGTTCATTAAGGGGGCGCGTGCTATGGGAGAGGATGGGGAGCAAGCTGCTCCACGTGGCGTAGATGCCGTCGTTAATGACCAGGTTGTCGTAGTAGATCGGCATGTAGAGCAGGTGGTGCAGCCCCATGGGCTCGAGCGCTCGCTCCAAAAACACAAAGATGCCCACGCCAAAGGGGCCGACGCTCGTAAGTGCATGGCGCAGCGTTTCGGTCATTGCGTATACGGAGGGCACGATGGCGGCCGAGATAGCGGCAAGGGCAAACACGGCAAAAAAGCTGATGAGGTAGACCAGCGAGGAGCCCGAGAAGGTGCCGAGCCAATCGGGAACCTTGGCATCGTAGAAGCGGTCATGGATGGCGACGACGGTT
>DBEYTJ010000130.1:0-4722 GCA_048181065.1 Collinsella sp. | reverse complement strand
AGGACATCAGCCCGTCCTCCTGCTGGAAGTCCAGCCGGGTCAGGATGCAGTTGTGGGTCTGGGCGACGCTGGCCGACTGGGAAACGGCGATCTCCAGCTTTTGCTTCGTGGGCGCCAGAAGCAGCATGAGGAAGGTCATATTGAACATTCGCTCGTTGCGGCTCTGTAAATCCTGCAAGAGATTTTTCGCCGCGCCGCCGTAGGTGGAGAGGTCAGAGGGAAGGATATCCAGATCGTAGCCGCTGCGGGCGGCCTTCTTCTGCTCCTGGATCTTCATGGCGTCCAGATCGGTGATCTTTCGCTTGACCATCTTGATGGCCTCATTCTGGTTGATGCCGCGGATGTGCATGGTGACGAGAAGGTTTCCCTCCACATCCATGAAGTCCGTGAGGATACGGTCCTGGATCTCCGGGGCCAATATCTGCAAGAAGGACACCGCGCCGTACATTTCGCCCATGCGAAAGCGCCGCGTCTCCCCAAACTCGAAGGAAGAAGGCGCGATAAAGTCCTTGACGGAAAGGCCGCTTGCCGGGAGCCAGTCCCATTCAAAGGCGAAGGGTTCCCCTCTGGGATGGAGGAGGCCGTGCAGCAGCGCCAGCCGCTCCTTGCCGTCCAGCACCTTTGCCGCCGCGCCCATGACCTTGAAGCGGTTCAGGGTGTCCGCCTCGATGCGGGAAAACCTTGCCCGCGCCGCCTGGATGCTCTCCGCCTCGATGGTCAGCGTGACATACTTGCTTTTCACATAGCCGTTGCTGCCGCGCTCATACTGTGTTTGCAGGATGCCGGAGGCCTCGGCGCGGATCCCGTCCAGATCGTCCCCCTGGGCCGCCATGCGGAACAGGTCCCCGCCGCCGGCCTTGTGGCTGCTGCTCAGGGTCATTTGCACGCCGATGGAGGGGTCATAGCCGTTATAGAAGTCGCAGAGGCGTTCAAAAATATCCCGCTGATCGTCCGGTCCCGCCAGACGGTAGCTGACGTCGGCGTAGGCGATGGTTTTGGAAAAATGCCGGTCGTCCAGACGGCACAGGCCGTCCGGGTGCATATTGCGGAAGGGGAGGCTTGCCTGTACGGTGTGGTTCTTGCCGTCCCCCCTGGCCTGCCGGATGACGGCCTCGATCTGCTTTCGCTCCTGCCGGGTGAGCCTGCGCCGGCCCTTGCCTCTTTTCCCCGCGCCGGAGGCGATCCGCCCCACCGTCCGCTCCAGTTCCGCCTGCTTTTCCAAAGCGGAATAGGCGTTGTTTGTCTGATAGACACGCTTTTTCGGACGGGTGAATTTACACTGGATCAGATTGCCCAGCAGCGCCTCCGGGGTCTGCCCGTTCTTCTCATACAGGGCGAACAGGAAAAATGGCAGCATCACAAGGATCATGCACAGCGCCGCCGGCGTCGTGCCCATGCTGCCCTTGCTCAAAAAGAAAAGCGGCACTCCAACAAGCGCCGCCGATCCGAAACACACAAGCTGCCGCTTCGTCAGGCCGAACAGCATCTTGCTCTTGATTTTTGTCAGGTCCTTCGGGACCGTTACGTATGCCAATGGTTCACATCCTTTCCGCAAGCCGGATATCGCTTGCAACTTCATTTCCCCACACATCCCAGCCGGGCGGTGAGGCTCTTGCGAACAGCTCAATACGGGGCACGTCCCCCATGAGGGCTTCGATCCGCCGCCGCGCCTCCTCCGGCTTCTGGCTGTGCCGCTCCACATGGGAGAGGATGACCTGCTTCACATCCCGCGCCGCCCGCTTCGGGCGTCCGCGGGTCGCCAGCAGGCAGATCTCCGCGTTGGCCCGCGTCCAGTAGCCCATGCCGGTGAACAGGCCGTCCGACTTCCGGCACTGCTTGATCCAGACGAAGGCCACGGTCTTGAAGGTGAAGCCCCAGGCGTCCATGACGCCCCAGGCCTCCCGCAGCATGGGGAAGGTGATCCAGAGGAACAGGGCGCAGTCCTTGTCCGCCAGCTCCCCCACCGGCAGGGCCTTGATGGCCTCTATGTCCATGGTGGGGTAATGGCTCTCGGCGCTGCGCCCCGCGCCCTTCTTGCTCCAAACCTTATAGGCCCAGGGCGGATCCGCGTAGATGACCTTGTATTTTTTCATGGCCGCCTCCCGTCAATGCGCCCCGAACAGGCTCTTTGCGAGGCTGCCGGTGCGGAACAGGGTGTAGCACAGCAGCACCGTATAGCCCAGGCACTCCCAGATCGCCACGGTGATATCGTCCCCCACGGCGATATTCTGCACCAGCACCGCGTAGATGCCCACGCAGACCATAATGAGAAACGCCTGAAAGCCCAGGGCCAGCAGGGACTTCAAATAGTTCTGCCCCGTCTGGCCCCACTCACGGTTGGCCATGGTGGCAAAGGGGATCGGCCCCACGGATACGGTCAGATACACCTCGATCATTCTTCCGTAGATCACAAGGAAGATGGCGATGGTGAGGATATGGGAGCAGAGGCCCACAAAAATACTCTGAAACCACAGGCCCAGCAAAGAACCGATGCTCCAGTCCGCCAGGGCCGTTTCCAAATTGCCGACCACGCCGGAAATATCGATCCCCGCGTCGGAGATGATGACGCCGGCGCTCTGATTGACCACGCTCTGCGCCATATCGAATACCGCCATGACGATATTCCAGGTATTGGTGACGATGAGCACCGCGCAGAAGGTCTTGAAGATCCACTTCCAGAAAAGCCAGGTGTCAAAATCGTGGAGATTATTCTTTTCCACGATGAGCTGGATCAGCTCATAGCACATGACGAAGGTGAGGATGATACCGGCGATGGGGACGATGACCGTTTCAGACAGGCCGCGGATCATGTTGAAGATGCCGCCGTTCCAGCCGGCCGGCGTCATACCCACCTCGCCGGCGATCTCGCCCACCTTCGTATTCACGGTGTCAAAGGTCCCGGAGAGGTTGGAGATGATGCCGTCGATCAGCAGCTCCTTGAACCACTCCTGGATCATTTCAATTATCACGGGTGGTCACACCTCCTTTCGGGGGCTCCCGCCGTGAAACGGGAGCCTCCGGTTGGGATGGTCCTGCCGCCGCTCAGCCAAGCAGGCCGGACAGCAGGGGGATCAGGGTCACGCCGATCAGGGCGACGCCGCCGCCCGCGACAAGCTGCTTGACGCCCTGGCTTTTGGCCGCGGGGTTATCCTGGCCGTAGCCTTCCAGAAGGTTGATGCCGCCCCACACACAAAGGCCGCCGCCCAGGGCGATGACCAGGGTCTGCAATACATCGATGGCACTGTTGAAGAACTCCATAAATCATATTTCCTTTCGTTTTGTAGAATTGTTGTCGGGTTCGTCTGTCAGGTCTTTTGCGCTCAATTCGTACATATCGAAAGGCTCGTCCGGCTTCACGATGGCCGGTCTGCGCTTCATGTACCGTTCTACGTCAAAGACGTTCTTCTTGTCGGCGTCGGACAGGTATTTGTAGCGGGGGTGCTTCGTCAGGTCGTACTTGTCGCTGAAAAACGGGCGCACGCCCCGAAGCTGCAAAATACACTTGCCGCCGTCCATGACCGCGATCTCGTCCTGGGTCATCAACTCCTTTCCCAATTTCTGATAATTGAGGCCGTGGGAGGTCTGCGCGCCCCGGTTCTCGGACTGGTTCAGGCTGTCGATGGTCTCCTTGCCCAGCAGCTCCGAGATCTCTTTCAGCGTTGACTTCTCCTTGCCTCCCAAAAACAAGGTGACGTCGCAGTTGCCGACAATGGTATCCGCGGCGTCCTTGTAGATGGTCTTTAATTGCGACTGGCTCTGCAAAATAATAGAAGCCGATATCTCACGGCTTCGGATGGTAGCGATCAGCTTATCAAAGTTTGGTATCTGGCCGATATTGGCAAACTCGTCCAAAAGGCACCGCACATGGACAGGCAGCCGCCCGTTATAGAGATCGTCCGCCTTGTCGCAGAGCAGGTTGAAAAGCTGGCTTTGCAGCATGGCGATGACGAAATTGAAGGTGGTATCGGTATCGCTCATAATGAGGAACAGCGCCGTTTTCCGGTCGCCCATCGTGTCAAGCTCCAATTCGTCCTCCGTCATAATGTCCCGCAGCTCCTTGATATCGAAGGGAGACAGGCGGGCGCCGCAGCTCACCAAAATACTTTTGAGTGTCTTGCCGGCCGCCATTTTGAATTTGACATATTGCTTGACGGCGAAGTGCTCCGGCTGCGCCTGCGCCAGCTCGTCAAAGAGGATATCCACGGGGCTTTTATAGGTCTCGTCGTCCTCTCTGGCCTCGCAGGCGTTGATGAGCTCCAGCAGGGTGATGAAGTTTTTCTCCTCCGGCTCCGCCTCGTACCAGATGTAGCCGATCAGAGCGCAGTATAAAAGGCGCTCGGCTTTGACCCAAAAATCTTCGGAGGACTTTTCACCGTCGCCCTTCGTGTTGGCAATGATGACATTGACCAGCTTCAAGATATCCTTCTCGGAGCGCACATAGGCCAGCGGGTTATATTTCATGCTCTTGGAAAAGTTGATGGTGTTCAGGACCTTGATGCGGTAGGGCTCATAGACGATCTTGCCGCGGCCGTCTCGCACCGGCTTTCCGTTCTCGTCCCGCTTCGGCCCGCCGTGCGCCAGGAGCTTTCCCGTCTCCCGAAGGAGCTGCCCTTTGGGGTCGGTGACCACATAGGAGCTGTGCATTTGGAGCAGGGACGGCTTGACAAAGAACCTTGTCTTACCGCTGCCGGAGCCGCCGATGACCAGGATATTTTTATTTCT
>DBEYTJ010000129.1:0-7403 GCA_048181065.1 Collinsella sp. | reverse complement strand
GTCGCCGCAATCTCCTCGCGCTTTGCGCTTTACTCGGCATCGATCGCACCGCATCTGAGGGGTGCCTCGAAGCGTCAGACGCTGGCTGTTGCCGCGACACTTACCGAGGAGGCATATGGCATCTCGCTTGCCAAGTTGGTTAAAGGGGAGGATTGGGGTCCGCTCGAGTCCTTTGTGCTCAACGTGATCCTCATCGCAACATGGGGCGTTTCGTGTACGACGGGCGCCATCGTCGGTGCCGTTGTCGATGTTCCCACCGCTATTGCGGGTTTTGTCTGCACATCGCTCTTTATCTGCCTGCTCTTTTCGCAGCGACTGTCGAGCGGCAATGTCGTAGCTGCCAGTTTGGCTGCGGTGTCCGTCGCCATATGCAAGTTCTTGGGGTGGACGAATATCGCCGTGCCGGTAAGCGTGCTCGTCGGCGTTGTCGCGGCGCTTGCGTGCGATGCCCTCGCCGAAGGAAGGGGTGCTCGCGATGCCCGTTAATGAGTTTTTGGTCCTGTGGCTGTCGTCGTGGGCGGCCATCGCATTTTTCCGCATTGCCCCGGCGTTTGCCTTGCGCGGGAGAACGCTGTCGCCCCGCGTTACCGAGGCCTTGGGTTATATTCCGCCCGCCGCCTTTGCGGCACTGGTCGCTAACGATTTGATAAGCCCTGGCGCTTTCGACACCGGCTTGTGGCAGGGCTTGATTCCCTGGATTGCGGCTGCCGGTGTCGTGGCGGTGGCAATCAAGACAAAGTCGATGTTGTGGTGCTGCGTCTCGGGCATCGTGTTCTATTTCGTTTTGAGCCTCGTATAAGAGCAGGATGCGTTATCGTCCCGGCCTAACGAATCAAATTTCCCACCGAGGCGGTCTGCTTCTTCTGGTACCATGGTCAAACTTTACTGTAGCAAAGCGTGACGATGGCTTTTGTTCCGCGTCAGCGGAAATGGGGGTTTCATGGCACAGGGAGCGACCGCCAACGAGCAAAAGAAATTCAAAGTACCGCGCATCCCGGGTGACATCATGATCTACCCGATGATCGTCGGCCTTTTGCTCAATACCTTCTGTCCGCAGGTCTTTGAGATCGGCGGCTTCTTTACGGCTGCCTGCCGCGGCGGCTCCAACACCATCGTTGCCGCGATCTTGCTGTTTGTGGGCGTCGGCATCAGCTTTAAGTCCACGCCGGGTGCCATCAAGACCGGCATCGTCGTGCTGATTCCTAAGCTTGTGGTGGCAGCCGCGCTGGGCCTGGGCGTTGCGTATTTCTTTAACGACAACCTTTTGGGCCTGAGCTCGGTTTCCATCATCGGCGGCATTACGTTTTGCAACATGGCTCTCTACACGGGTATCATGGGCGAGTTCGGCGATGAGTCCGAGCAGGGCGCCGTGGGTATTCTGTTCTTTACGGCCGGCCCCGCCGTCACCATGATCATCCTTGGTGTCTCGGGTCTCGCCAACATTCCTGTCGGTACCATCATCGGCTCCATTTTGCCGCTCGTTATCGGCATGGTTCTGGGCAACCTCTTCCCGTTCATCAAGAATCTGCTGGTTCCCGGTGCCAATCCCGCGATCGCCGTTATCGGATTTCAGCTCGGTGCGTCCATGAGCCTGTCGAGCTTTATCACCGGCGGTATTTCCGGCATCTTGCTGGGCCTTGTCACGCTGTTTGTCGTCGGTCCCATCACCTTTGCGTTCGAGCGCCTGTGCGGTGGTAACGGCAAGGCCGCTGTGGCTTGCTCCACTATCGCCGGCACGGCTATGACCACGCCGGTTGCTCTTGCCGAGGTCGCGCCGCGCTATGCCGAGCTTGCACCCACCGCGTACGCCCAGATCGCCACCGCCGTTATCATCACGGCAATCATGGCTCCGATTCTGACCGGCTGGGTCGACAAGAAGTTCTGCCAGGGCAAGGAGGACCTGTCGCCTGCCGGTGTCGAGGCCATCGAGGAGGCTGTCGCAACCGATATCGACGGTGAGTAACGGCCGTTACCGATAATTGATTCCGGCGTGCAACTCGCGCCGTTTGAGCGCCCGAACGAGAGCTGTCCTGCAGTGACGTTCGGGTGCTCTGCTATTATTCCCCTTACCCCTGCGGGCAGGGGTGTTTGTTGCCCAGATTCGAATTGGTCGATTCAGACCACTTGGATATTGAAAGGATGGCGGCTAGTGGTTAAGGCACTCAAGATTGAGATATTCGTGCTATGCATGATTGTTCTTATCGGGCTTGCCGTGCGAAGTCGTCGCTCCTTGTTCTCGAGCACCCAGCAGCTATTGTTTAGCATGCTTGGCTACACCTCTGCCGCGTACATATTATTCGATATGATTTGGACGCTTTCGGACGGTGTGGACGGCACGTTGGGCATTGCTGCCAACTGGATTTCCAACGCGGTTTCGTTTTCGCTCTTTGCCGTCGCGTGTCTCATTTGGTTTATCTATTCCGAGACGGTGCAGGGTTCTCGCCTTTTGACCTCGCGCTATAGGGTGGTGCTTGTAGCGTTGCCTACGGCTCTGGTGGTCGTGCTGGCGTTTACCAGTTACTGGACGCACGCCCTGTTCTATATCGATTCGCAGGGTGTGTATCGTCGCGGCTTTGCCTATATGATCCAGCCCATCGTCAGCTACTGTTACGTTATACATACGTCCCTGCATGCGTTTGTGCAATCTCGCAGGGTCGAGAGTCTGCAGACGAAGGCCATCTATCGAACCTTGGCATTTTTCGCCATTCCGGCCCTGGTGGGTGGTACCTTTCAGGTCGTATGCTCGATGCCCGGCCTTTGTGTCGGCATAATGATTAGCATGTTGCTGCTCTACATCATCTACCAGGAGCAGCTCATCTCGACCGACCCGTTGACTGGCCTCAACAATCGCAACCGTTTTGAGACCTATATGTTGTCGCTCTTTTCAAATGTGGACCAGGCCGAAGACGTGTATCTGCTTATGATGGACGCCGACGGCTTTAAGCAGATTAACGACCGGTATGGACATGTGGAGGGCGACCATGCCCTCCAGGTCATATCCGCTGCGCTCAAAGAGGTCTGCTCGGCGTCTGGTGGCTTTATCGCACGTTATGGCGGTGATGAGTTCGTGGTGCTTCAAAAGGCGACGGCGGAGCAGGACATCATGCGTCTGTGCGCGGCAATCAGCGACGAGCTCGCGCGCGCCGAGGTCCCGTATCTGTTGCGGATGTCCATCGGCTACGTACGGGTTGGTGATGGCGTCGATACCTGGCAAGACTTGCTTCGCGCTGCCGACGCGGAGCTCTACCGCGTAAAGCGCGAGAAGAAGAAAGCCGGCGTCCAGATACGCTAGAAAAAAGGGGCGCACGACCGTTGTGATGGTCGTGCACCCCTTTTGCGTTTGTGGGGGGGCCTCTGGCCATAATGCCCAGGCGCGTTGCGGCAAGACGGGCGTCTGCCGCCGCGACTCGGTACGAAATCTACGAGAATCAGTGCACCCCATTAAGCTAAAGTGTGCGAACACCCTCCCTAAAAAGGTGAGCTCGCTAGGCTTTTTTGGGTTTGTTGACGATGATGATGCCGCCGCAGACCAACAGCAGGGCAACGATGACGGTAACGGGGCTCGTGCCAGCGCCCTCGCCGAGCAGCAGTGCGCTCAACAGCACGCCAAAGACCGGGTTCATAAAGCCAAAGACCGACACGCGGCTGACGGGGTTGACGGCGAG
The DNA here is from genome assembly GCA_048181065.1 of Collinsella sp. Classification (GTDB taxonomy): domain Bacteria; phylum Actinomycetota; class Coriobacteriia; order Coriobacteriales; family Coriobacteriaceae; genus Collinsella. The sequence continues at coordinate 3,738 of DBEYTJ010000129.1, read as the reverse complement.
CAGGCGGGACCACAGCGAGTACGCGACGGCGGAAATGAGTGCCATATAAATGATGAGCGCGATGGCGGGGGCGATTTCGGTGGTGGACAACGTGCCGCCCATCAAAAACCCGATGGCGGTAAGGACCACGCCACCGACTAAAAACTGCCAGCCGGCGAGCAAGACGCCGTCGTGCTCGCGCGAGAAGATGCCAATGAGGCAGGTCGACAGGGCGCCCGCAACAGTGGAAGCCAAGATAAATCCCTCGCCGTCGAGCGTAAAGCCAAAGGTGCCATCCGCGCCCGAAAGGTTGACGAGCGCGACGCCTGCAAAGCCCAGCACACAGCCAAGCACCTTGGGCGTATTGAGCCTCTCGGTGTGAAATGCCAGGGCGGCAAAGAGGATTGCGAGAAAGTTGGCGCTGGCCTCGATGATGGAACTCGACATTGCGCTGGCGCGCGAGAGTCCAAGGTAGAAAAAGAAGTACTGCCCGATAGTCTGGAAGAGTGACAAGACAAAGATGGGCTTGATGTCGCGTACCTGCGGAATGAGGGGGCGGCGTTGGGCCGCACTCATCCCAACGATAACCAGGGCGCCGGCAAGCGTGAAACGCAAGCCCGCAAAGAGCAGCTGTGAGGCGCTATCGTGAGCGGGGATGCCAAAGAGCCCGTAACCGATCTTGATGCAAGGGAAAGCCGACCCCCAGAGCGCGCAGCAGACGAGGCAGCCCAGGATGAGTCCGGGTAGGGTGGCGAGATACGGCTTGCGGCTTTCCATGATGTCCTTCCTGTATGCGCGAAGCAAAAAAGAACCCGCCACCGGGTGTGCCGGTGGCGGGTGTTGTTACCCGAGGGGATTGTACCCGATGGGACGCATTAAGCGAAGTAGGCCACGCCGCTCTCAAAGATCGGCATGAACTTATCGCCGGGGACATGATCGGGCACGTTGCGGTACAGGTTGTCGCCGCGGCGCTCGGCATGGCCCATCTTGCCCAGGACGCGGCCGTCGGGGCTCGTGATGCCCTCGATGGCGAGTGCGGAGCCATTGGGGTTGACGGAAAGGTCCATGCTGGGCTTGCCGTCCTCGCCCACGTACTGCGTGGCGACCTGGCCGTTGGCGATGAGCTGGGCGAGCACTTCATCGTTGGCGACAAAGCGGCCCTCGCCGTGGCTGATGGCGACGGTATAGGGGTCGTCCAGGCTGCACTGCGACAGCCATGGAGACAGGTTGGACGAGATACGGGTGCGCACCAGACGGCTCTGGTGGCGACCGATGGTGTTGAACGTCAACGTGGGCGCATCGGGCGTGGCGTCGACGATGTCGCCGTAGGGCACCAGACCAAGCTTGATCAGGGCCTGGAAGCCGTTGCAAATGCCCAGCATCAGGCCATCGCGGGCCTTGAGCAGGTCGCGGACTGCCTCGGTAACCTCGGGAGCACGGAAGAACGCCGTGATGAACTTGGCGGAGCCATCGGGCTCGTCGCCGCCCGAGAAGCCGCCAGGGATCATGACGATCTGGCTTGCACGGATGCGGCGGGCAAGTTCGTGGGTGCTCTCGGCGACGGCCTCGGGCGTGAGGTTGTTGATCACGAAGGTGTCGGCCTCGGCGCCGGCGGCGCGGAAGGCACGGGCACTATCGTACTCGCAGTTGTTGCCGGGGAACACGGGGATGATCACGCGCGGGCGGGCGATCTTGGCGCCGCCGTACACGTGGATATCCTTGGCACGGAAGTCGATGGCCTCGACCTCGGGGGTCTCGCCGGCGCTGCGGTAGGCAAAGACGCCCTCGATGCCGCTCTCCCAGGCCTCCTGGAGCTTGGAGAGCTCGATGACCTCGGAGCCGGTGTCGATGACATAGCCCTCAACGGTGGTGCCCAGAGGCTCGACGACAACGCCGTCGGCGACCTCGGGCAGCTCGGCATCCTCGGCGAGCTCGACGATAAAGCTGCCATAGAGCGGAGTGAAGAGGCTCTCTACGTCCACGTCCTCGGCGAGCTCGATACCGATCTGGTTGCCGACGCACATCTTAAAGAGGCTCTCGGCGCCGCAGCCGTAGCCGGGCGTGGAGACGGCCAGGGCGTCGCCGGCGGCGGTGAGCGCCTCGACAGCGTCAAATGCGGCGAGAAGCTGCTGGGCATCGGGACGGTAGTCCTCGCCATAGGTGGCGGGGGCGATACGGACAACGCGGTGCGTCAGGCCCTTGAACTCGGGGGAGACGGCGCGGGCCGCCTTGCCCACGGCGACAGCGAAGCTGATCAGGGTCGGCGGAACGTTGAGCTCGCCGGCCTCGTCCTCAAACGAGCCGCTCATGGAATCCTTGCCGCCGATGGCGCCGGCACCCAGGTCGACCTGAGCCATGAGGGCGCCCAGGACGGCCGCCATGGGCTTGCCCCAACGCTCGGCCTCGGTGCGCAGGCGCTCGAAGTACTCCTGGAAGGAGAGGTAGGCGCGCTTGTGCTCAAAGCCGGCGGCAACGAGCTTGGCAATGGACTCGACCACGGACAGGTAGGCGCCCGCAAACTGATCGGCCTCCATCAGATAGGGGTTGAAGCCCCATGCCATGGCGCTCGCCGTGGTGGTCTCGCCGTCCACGGGGAACTTGGCGACCATGGCAGAGCTCGGGGTGAGCTGCGTCTTGCCGCCAAAGGGCATGAGCACGGTCGCGGCACCGATGGTGGAGTCAAAGCGCTCGGAAAGGCCCTTGTTGGAGGCGACGTTGAGGTCGGTGACAAGCGATGTCATGCGCTCGGCAAGCGTGGTGCCGGCCCAGCTGGGCTGCCACACGCTGCGGGCACAGACGTGGGCGACCTGGTGCTTGGGCGCACCGTTGGAGTTGAGGAACTCGCGGGACAGATCGACGATGGCGACGCCGTTCCAGGCCATGCGCATGCGCGGCTCGGCGGTAACCTCGGCGATAACGGTTGCCTCCAGGTTCTCCTCGGCGGCGTAGCCCATGAACTCCTCGACGTCACCGTCGGCGACGGCGCAGGCCATGCGCTCCTGGGACTCGGAAATGGCGAGCTCGGTGCCGTCAAGACCGTCGTACTTCTTGGTCACGGTATCAAGGTCGACATACAGGCCGTCGGCAAGCTCGCCTACGGCGACCGAGACGCCGCCTGCGCCAAAGTCGTTGCAGCGCTTGATTAGACGGCAGGCATCGCCGCGGCGGAACAGACGCTGCAGCTTGCGCTCGACCGGGGCGTTGCCCTTCTGGACCTCGGCACCCGAGGTTTCGATGGACTCGGTGTTCTGGGTCTTGGAGGAGCCAGTGGCACCGCCGATGCCGTCACGGCCGGTGCGGCCGCCCAGCAGGATGATCTTGTCGGTGGGGGCGGGGCACTCGCGGCGCACGTGGTTTGCCGGGGTAGCGCCCACGACGGCGCCGACCTCCATACGCTTGGCCACGTAGCCGGGGTGATAGAGCTCGTTGACCTGGCCGGTGGCAAGGCCGATCTGGTTGCCGTAGCTGGAGTAGCCGGCGGCGGCGGTGGTTACGAGCTTGCGCTGCGGCAGCTTGCCCTCGAGCGTCTCGGACACGGGGACGGTGGGGTCGCCGGCGCCGGTGACACGCATGGCCTGGTACACGTAGCTGCGGCCCGACAGCGGGTCGCGGATGGCACCGCCCACGCAGGTGGCGGCACCGCCGAAGGGCTCGATCTCGGTCGGGTGGTTGTGGGTCTCGTTCTTAAACAGGAACAGCCAGTCCTGGTCCTCGCCATCGACATCGACCTTCACCTTGACGGTGCAGGCGTTGATCTCC
>DBEYTJ010000128.1:0-2336 GCA_048181065.1 Collinsella sp. | reverse complement strand
CCCCGCGGACACTCGAAATGCAGCAGGAGGAACTTAAGATGAAGCGTACGTATCAGCCTAATAAGCGTAAGCGTGCCAAGACCCATGGCTTCCGTGCCCGTATGGCCACTAAGGGTGGTCGTGCCGTGCTCGCCCGTCGTCGCGCCAAGGGCCGCAAGCGTCTCACTGTCTAGCAGCGATACACACATCTCGCATGAAGACTATTAAGTCTCGGCAAGATTTCGAGCATGTGTTCAGTCAGGGGCGTCGTTTCAATCACCCTCTGATTCGAATGACCATATGTGAATCGGTTGGCGAAGGCGACTCCGGAAGGGTCGCCTTCGTTGGTGCTAAACGACTCGGTTGTGCTGTCGTGCGCAACCGATCTAAGCGTGTGATGCGCGAGGCCGCCCGCAGCTGTGGATTTCCCGTTGCGGGTTATGACATCATCTTGTTCGCGACTCCCAAGACGAGGGTTTCCTCGCCGCAGGAGATGGACAAGGCATTGCGTTCGCTTATGAAACGCGCCGGCGTTGCCGGGGAGGAGCGATGAGCAATCACGTTTTGCGACGTGTTGCCATCGCTCCTATTCGCATATATCAACAGGTTATTTCGCCCTTATTGCCTGACGCCTGCATTTATTACCCAACGTGCTCACAATACGCTATCCAGGCGATTGAGAAGTACGGTGTTTTGAGAGGCTGCTGGCTTGCCGTGAGGCGCATCGCTCGCTGCAATCCCCTGCACGTCGGCGGTTATGACCCTGTGCCTTAGCGGGCACTCGCTATCGGAGGAAAACTTACATGTGGGATTGGATCGTTAACATCCTTTTCGAGCTGCTCAAGCTCATCCAGACCTTTGCGGTCGACTGGGGCCTGTCCATCATCATCCTGGTGGTCATCATCCGTCTGCTGCTGACGCCGCTCATGCTCAAGTCGACCAAGTCGACGGCTCGCATGCAGGTGCTGCAGCCCAAGATGCTCGAGATCCAGGAGCGCTACGCCGACGACCCCCAGCGTCAGGCCGAGGAGATGCAGAAGTTCTACAGCGAGAACAAGTTCAATCCGCTGGCCGGCTGCCTGCCGCTTCTGATTCAGATGCCCATCCTTATCGCCCTGTTCACGCTTCTGCGCAACCTGCCGCAGTACTTTAACGAGGGCACGTTCTCGTTCTTTAACATCCTGCCCGATCTGACCACCACGCCGAGCGCCTCTTTTGCCGATGGCTTTATGGTTGCGCTGCCTGCGCTGATCTGCCTGATCCTGTTTGCTGTCTTGACCCTGATTCCGCAGCTGTATATGTCCCGCAATCAGACTGGTCAGCAGGCCCAGAGCATGCGCATGATGGCTGTCGTCATGACCGTCATGATGCTTTGGATGGGCTGGAGCCTGCCCGTCGGCGTTCTGCTGTACTACGATGTGTCTTCTGCCTGGCAGGTTATCCAGCAGATCTTCGTGACGCAGAAGGTTATCGACAAGGCCAAGGCTGATGAGGAGGAGCGCCTCAAGAACGCTCCGCTGCAGGTCGAGGTTACCCGTCGCGAGAAGAAGCCGCGTCCGCATAAGAAGAAGTAGTCGGGATATCAATCTTATTTAGGTACCTAACTTTTGGAGTACGTTATGTCTGAAGAGATCATCGAGGATATGCTTGAGGAGGTTGCCCCGCAGATTGCGGGCGATTATCCCGAGATTGCACAGCGCTACAAGGCCGGTGAAGAGCTGACCGATGAGGAGCTCGACACCATTGCCGATGTTGCGATTTCCATTCTGCGTTCCATCCTTTCGCACTTCGATGCCGCCAACTCTCCTGTTGATGAGTACGAGGGCGACGAGGGCGAGCTGATTTTGGATGTTACCGCTCCTGATCTTGCTGTTCTCATTGGCCGTCATGGTCGTACCCTTGATGCTCTTCAGGTCATGTTCTCTTTGCTGGTGAGCCGCAAGCTCGGCTTTAGGTATCCGGTTGTGGTTGACGTTGAGGGCTACAAGAGCCGTCGTCAGGACAAGGTTGCCTCAATGGCTCAGTCGGCCGCCGAGCGTGCCATCCGTACCCATAAGAGTGTTTCGCTTCCGCCCATGAATGCCTATGAGCGCCGACTGGTTCATATTGCACTTCGTGGCAATGATGCTGTCGATACCCATTCTGAGGGTTCTGACCCTGATCGCCATGTGGTGATTGTTGCTCGATAATCTACTCGAGCTTATGCTAAGGGGGCGTGGTTTCCACGTCCCCTTTTTTTGTCAAAAGTTCTCGATACACTGATTTTTGTCAGAAAGGAGCTTCTGTTGTTTGTACTTACTGATCAGCAGACTGACGAGATGCTCAGCCGTCTAACTTCCTATTGCAAAGAGTATTCC
>DBEYTJ010000127.1:0-4406 GCA_048181065.1 Collinsella sp. | reverse complement strand
CGGTCGCAAGTCGGGCCATGGCGTCAAGATCGACTTTGAGGGCTTTAAGTACATCGGCGTGTGGTCTGCCGCCAACGACGCCCCGTTTGTGGCGCTCGAGCCCTGGACCGGTCACACCACCATGGACACCGAGGACGACGTCTTTGAGCACAAGGTCAACACCATCACGCTGGCGCCGGGCGAGACGGACGTCCGCAGCTTTAGCGTCACTTTGCTCTAGAGGTTCCGCCGTTCTGACGAACGGCGGGCCGGTCGACGCTGCGCGCCATCCAGGGCGACAATTTGTCATTCAAAAGGCAAGGCATGACCAGAAGGTCTATGCCTTGCCTTTTTCATGCCTAGTCGTTGGGGACGTTCTTGTTTGACTAGTCGTTTAAGAACGTCCCCAACGACTACCAATCGTTTTCAGTTCGTTAATTTGTATATATGCATCTTATATATGCATCTGCTGGAAGTGACGCTGAGCGGTATCCTGTTAAGTCGTTAGCGTACGATTCAACAGGGAAGGCAGATTATGCATTCTCCCCAACAGTGCGATGCGCAGCGCCAGCCGGTATGCAGCCGTCGCGTCTTTTTGGGTAGCGCTCTCGCTGCGAGCGCTTCCGTCGTCGCCGGCGCGCTCGCCGGCTGTCAGCGCCCGTCCACGCTCAAGGTGGTTCAGCCCACGACGGGCGGCGGTCGCGACGACCTGTCCGATTCCGTGATCGGCAAGGATAAGATCCGCATCGGCATGGAGGCGGCCTACGCCCCGTACAACTGGCAGGTTTCCGAAGCCAGTGAGTTCACCATCCCCATCGACAACGTGCAGGGCGCCTATGCCGATGGCTACGACGTGCAGATCGCCAAGATCGTCTGCAAGGCCCTCGGTGGCGAGCCCGTTGCCGTCAAGCAGAGCTTCTCGGGCCTTATCGATTCGCTCAACAACGGCCAGATCGACCTCATCATCGCCGGTATGAGCGCCACGCCCGAGCGCGAGGAATCGGTCGGCTTCTCCGACCCGTACTTCATTGGCTACTTTGGCCTGTTCGTAAAAGAGGGTTCCCCCTACCAAAACGCCACCAAGCTTAGCGACTTTAGCGGTGCCACGGTGCTCGGCCAAAAGGACACCATGCTCGACACCGTCATCGACGAGATCCCGGGCGTTGTGCACAAGAACCCGGTCGATTCGGTTCCCACGGTGTTCTCGAACCTGCTGCAGGGCACGTGCGATGCCGTGACCTATAACACCGAGAACGAGAAGGGCTATATGGCCCAAAATCCCGGTATCGTCCCCATCCATTTTGCCGAGGGCGAGGGCTTTAAGCAGGAGGTCGCGGCAAACGTCGGCTGCCGCAAGGGCTCGGACAAGCTGCTTAAACTCATCGACAAGACACTCAAGGGCATTAGCCAAGAGGAACGCGACCAAATGTGGGACGCGTGCCTCGATCGTCAGCCGGCATAGGGAGGCAGCATGAAAACCATCAATCGTCTGGCCTCCTTTATCAAGGCCGACCATCGCTATGTATATCTGGGCACGAGTGTTATCGCGGCGCTCGGCCTGGCGTTTAGCCAACGTAACCCCACGCCGCTGAGCTTCTTGGCGCCCACCAGCATTTTCCAGGACTGCCTTTGGGCGATTCTTTGGGCCTGGCTCGTCGTATCGGCGGCGGCGCTGGCCACCAAACTCATGCACTGGAGCGACTATCGCGAAACGTCGCCGTTTGCTTCCGAGCGCTTCCGTCGCGGCGCGCGCCTGGGCAGCTATGTCGTGGTCGCCATCGCGGCGATCTTCTTTATCGACCGTTGCGTCATGTCGTTTATCGACCTGGTGCAGGTGAGCATTGTCTCGGACTCCAACCCCAGCGACTTTTTGTCGAGCCTGGTCTACATGACCTACAAGAGCGGCGACTTCTTTATCCGCGGCATCGAGATCACCATCGCACTTGCGACCTTCGGTACCGTCATCGCCTTTTTCCTGGCGCTGCTCTTTGTGTTCCTGCGTATTCAGACGTTCGACCGCGTGGATAACGATCTCACACGCTTCTTTAAGAGCATCGGCCGCGGCTTTGCGACCGTCTACTCTACCATCGTGCGCGGCACGCCCATGATGGTCCAGGGCCTGCTCATCTATTACGCGGGCTTCACCGTTTTGCGCGGCATGGGCTTCGAGACCGCCCAGGCCAACCAGATTTGGAGTACCTTCACCGCCGGTCTCGTCACCATCTCGCTCAACTCCACCGCCTACATGATGGAGGTCCTGCGCGGCGGCATCGAGTCCATCGATCCCGGCCAGGCCGAGGCGGCGCGCTCGCTGGGTCTGTCGCAGTGGCAGGCCATGCGCAAGGTCGTGTTCCCCCAGGGTATTAAAAACGCGATCCCCGCACTCACCAACGAGCTCATCATCAACATCAAGGATTCGTCGGTGCTTTCGGTCATCGGCGTGTTCGACCTCATGTACGCCACCACCACCGTCGCCGGCGTGTACTACCGCCAGATGGAGGTCTACTGCGTGGCGCTCGTGGTCTACCTGATCCTGACGCTCGTGGCGAGCCGCCTGCTCGAGGCCTTTGGCAAAAAGCTCGGCGCCGAGGCCCCGGCAACGCTGCCCAGCTCCAACTAGGCTCAAGACGAGGAGAATCATCATGGCAGATATCGCCACTACCGGCACCGCGGCCGCCGCACAGACCAATGAGCCGCTTATCCGCGTCGAGGGCCTGCGCAAGAGCTTTGGCTCGCTCGAGGTGCTTAAGGGCATCGACCTGTCCGTTAACCCCGGCGAGGTCGTTACCATTATCGGCGCCTCGGGCTCGGGCAAGTCGACCTTCCTGCGCTGCCTCAACCTGCTCGAGACTCCGGACGCGGGCCATATCTGGTTTCACGGCCAGGACCTTACGGCCGAGCGCTGCAACATTAACAAGCTGCGTGAGGACATCGGCATGGTGTTCCAGGGCTTTAACCTGTTCAACAACATGGATGTGCTCGACAACTGCACGCTCGCGCCCGTCATGCTCAAAAAGATGAGCAAGGCCGAGGCCGAGAAGGTCGCGATGGAGCATCTGACGAGCGTGGGGCTCGAAAAGTTCGCGCACGCCGCCGTGGGCCGCCTATCCGGTGGCCAAAAGCAGCGCGTGGCCATCGCGCGCGCCCTGTGCATGAATCCGCAGATCATGCTGTTCGACGAGCCGACCTCCGCACTCGACCCCGAGATCGTGGGAGAGGTGCTCGAGGTCATGCGCAAGCTTGCGGCCGACGGCATGACCATGGTCGTCGTCACGCACGAGATGGCCTTTGCCCGAACCGTGTCCGACCGCGTGGTCTTTATGGACAAGGGCGTGGTGCTCGAGGACGCCGCGCCGGCCGAGCTCTTCGGCAACCCCAAGCACCAGCGCACCCGCGAGTTCCTCTCGCGTTATCTCGAGGACAAATAACCGACCGCAAACTCTTGCGTTGCAGGGCCGCTCCCGTGGGGCGGCCTTTGTCGTCACAATCGAAAGGATGTCATGGCCGAGGTTTGGCGCTTCTTTGCGCATGAGGACGATTTTGCCGATTTGGATGAAACTGGCGCGTGCGAGCGCCTGGGGCGCGTGCTGTCGTTTCCGACCATCTCGAGCATGGATGCCGAGGCGGTGGACTGGCAGCCGTTCGACGACCTGCGCGCCTATATGCAGCAGGCCTGGCCGCACGTATTTGCGGCGGGCGAGGTCGAGCTTATCGACCATTCGCTATTGGTGACACTTAGCGGTTCCGACCCTGCCCTCAAGCCCGTTATGCTCATGGGCCACATGGACGTGGTCCCCGTGGTGCCGGGTACCGAGGCCGACTGGACGCACGCCCCCTTTAGCGGGCACGTGGACGACACCTACATCTGGGGCCGTGGAGCGATCGACATGAAGGACCAGGTCGCAGGCATTCTCGAGGCTGTCGAGTATGCGCTGGCGCACGGTTGGCAGCACGAGCGCACGCTGTTCCTGGCCTTTGGCCAGGACGAGGAGACAACGCAGTACGGTGCAGGCGCCATCGGCCGCGCGCTCGAGGAGCGCGGTGTTGAGCTCGAGTTCCTGATCGACGAGGGCGACTACCGCATCGTTTCGGATGCCGAGTACAGCGCGGGCGAGGGTTGGCTCATGCACGCCGACCTCGCGGAGAAGGGCTATGCCGATATCGTGCTCAAGACGAAGAGTGAGGGTGGACATTCTTCTAACCCCTACGGCGGCACGTCGCTCGAGGTGCTCAGCCGTGCCATTACCGCAATCTGCGATATCGAGTGGCCGACGCGCGTGACCGACTTGCTTGCCGCCCAGCTCGTCGAGCTGGGGCTCTACACGGCGGATGAAATTGCCGCCAACGGGGGCGCCATTGTCCGCGATTGCCTCGCCAGCAAGAAGCTCTATCCGCTGGTGACGACCACCTGCGCACCCACGCAGATC
>DBEYTJ010000126.1:0-16951 GCA_048181065.1 Collinsella sp. | reverse complement strand
TTTTGACCGAGCGCAGCTGGCCGAAGCCGTCGGCAACGATATTGCCGACATGGCTCACTTTTGGATGCTGCGGAAGTTTCAATTCCTGGAGCCGGCGCGCGAGCAGTTCGAGATTATCGTCGATCCGTGGCTCAGCTATTGTGAGGAACCTTCTCAAAACGAAATCATGGCCTACAACATGGCGTTTACCGATTGGCTGCTGTTTGAGCGCCCCTATTACCACGGCAAGACGCTGTTGGAACTGTATGCGGACGAGCCGCCAGCGTCAATTTCTCCTGCTTCGCTCGGGCGTCTTAAGCAGGTGCGTGACACGCAGTATTTCTCGCGCTTTGGCATTTTGGACAAGGATCCCGCGACCGGCATGGTCGTGCTGAAGGACACGCGCACCGACCGTCGCTTTGACGCCTACGACCCACATATCGTGCAAAAGGAGCATTGGAATGACGGTGCTATTGCGGTGCGCATCGCGTGCGTCGACGACGTCTGGCTAACGGCGGGGCAGCTCTACCTGTATGACATCGCGCGCCTGAGCGACACGGCGGTCGACGGGCCGGGCGCGGTGCATCCCGAGGACCTGGAAGATGGTTTCGACACCTCGTGCATCAGTTTCTTTTTGCGCCTGGTCCGCGACATCATGGGCGCCCAGGGGCGGTACGTGAAGTCGCTCAACATCTACGAGCAGGAATGGGAGTAGGGGATGGGCAGTCGCGCCGCCGCCTGTCTATTCGTCTCGATCTGTAACGTTTAGGGACAAAAAACCGGTCTACCTGTTACAGATCGAGACAAAGGTTGGACGCCGCTGGTTTGTCTAAATCTGTAACGTTTGGGGCCTGGAGAACGTCTAACTGTTACAGATCAAGACGGAAGGTTGGCACCTGCCGAAAGATCTCGATCTGTAACGGGAAGGGGCCAAAAATCGGTCTAACTGTTACAGATTGAGACAAAGGTTGGACGCGCGACTGAAAATCTCGATCTGTAACAACAACTAGAGGCTCAAAGACTGTCTTCCTGTTACAGATCGAGACGTTTGTCGACAGAGGCGACGGTGACAATGGTCCATTTGTCCGATGTGGTGGTGATGGAAGTGTCTAATACCGTTTTCAAACACAAGCATGCAACACGTAACACCTTGGCGCGGAATAGGATGCTTGCCAGGCTCGCGAAGGCGGCTGAACAAGGCGTGCTGCTTGTGACGCACGACAATGCCGAGCTCATGTGGCTGCGGCGTCATGTGGGAACCGATGATATTGCGGAGCCCGAGTCGTATCTGTTCTGCTTTCAACATGATTGGGATGCGTTGACGCCGACGGAGTGAGCGCTACGTACCATCAGAGGGCTTGCGGAGTTTCATCCCGATTGGGCGTTTTGGGGTTATGACGCGGCACTTTTGTGGGGTCTGGAGGTGCCGAATGATCTGCTTGGGCCGCGATTTCTTGTTAAGACAGGTTGCTCGGTGCCGCTGAGTGCAGGATGCCGGCTGTTGCGTCCGCGGACGGCGGGTGCGCTTGAACAAGCCGACGGCGTGCGGGCGACGCCGTTTTGGCGCACGGTAGAGGATTGCCTGCTGCGCGCGCCGTTTTCGTATGGCCTGGCGATTGCCGATTCTGCGTTGCGGACAAAGGGCGTATCGCGCGATGACTTTTGTGAGCGGCTTCGTATAGATTGTGAAGGCAAGCACGGGTATCGCAGAGCGCAGGTGATCGCGTCGTATGCGGACGGGCTGTCCGAAAACGGTGGCGAGTCTCGGTTCCGAGCGTTCTTTATTGCGTACGGCTTTCCGGTTCCGGAGCTGCAGGTGGAGTTTCGCGACCCGCTCGATCCGAGCCAGGTGTTTCGCGTCGACTATTTTTGGCGGCTCGAGGACGGGACGTGTGTCATCGGCGAGCTCGACGGAAAGGGGAAGTACACCTTGCAGAACGGCGAGGGCCGTGAGTCGGTCGACCCATTCGTGGCAGAACGTCAACGGGAGTCCCATCTGACAATGCTCGGGCACAAGGTGCTTCGGTTTACGTTTAACGAACTCAAAGACCCGGGGAAGCTGGTCGAGAAAATGAGGCTGGCGGGTATTCCGCGACGGGCCGATTTGGCTGAGGAATGGAGACGGCAGTGGTATGGACACTGAGGGGTGCGACTGACGCGGATGTGGTTGTTCCTGCCGAGTTTGTCTCGACCTGTAACAACAAGGGGCCGTTTGGCCTCGTAACTGTTACAGATTTAGACGTTTGGCGACGGGGCTGGAGAATATCTCGATCTGTAACATCTAACGGCCAAAAACCGGTCTACATGTTACAGATTGAGACAAAGGTTGGACGCGGTACCGAAAAATCTCGATCTGTAACACTTGGAAGGTTAAAGACGGTCTACTTGTTACAAATCAAGACGTTTTGCTGGAACGACCGGAACATCGCCGCGCTGTCTCCGTTTGCCCTCACATCTCTCTCGTCCCTCCGTTAGCCGATATGTCCGCAGCAATCCTGCCGCGCTGGGTGATAATGGACAAATGTTCAAGTTAATCGCGAGGGAGGAGCTCGATATGGCGTCTGCCGATCGTCCCACATTGTTTATCAATGCGACCGTCCTGGATGGTTCGGAACATATGGAGCCGCAGCCCGATATGGCCGTGGCTGTCGAGCGTGGCATCATCACCTGGATGGGACCGAGCGCCGTGGCCCAAGCTCCGGCGGGTGCCGAGGTCATCGACCTGGCAGGTGCGTATCTCATGCCGGGTCTCATCAATATGCACGTGCATCTGTGCGGTTCGGGCAAACCGGTCTCGGCGGGAGATGCCGGCGCGCTGATGAAGAAGCTCGACAATCCCGTGGGCCGCGCCATCGTGCGCCATATCCTCAAGGGCAGCGCTCAGCAGCAGCTGGCAAGCGGCGTGACTACGGTGCGCGGTGCAGGCGACCCGCTGTTTGCCGACATCGCCGTGCGCAACGCCATCGACGCCGGTAAGTATCAGGGTCCGCGTCTGGTGACACCGGGAACGGGTGTCACGGTGCCGGGTGGCCACGGTGCGGGCCTCTTTGCGCAGGTGGCCAATACTCCCGCAGAGGCAGCCCAGCAGGTGCGCGACCTGTATGCGCGCGGTGCCGACGTCATCAAGCTGTTCGTGACGGGTGGCGTGTTCGACGCGACCGAGGTGGGCGAGCCGGGCGTGCTGCGCATGCCGGTCGAGGTTGCCGCTGCGGCGTGCAGGGCGGCGCACGAGGTCGGCCTTCCGGTCATGGCCCATGTCGAGAGCACCGAAGGTGTGAAGGCCGCGCTTCAGGCCGGGGTCGACACAATCGAGCACGGCGCTCCGCTGACGCCTGAGATTCTGGAGCTGTACCACGGCGCCGCGGGAACTCAGCTCGAGGGACGCGCGCCAAGCGCGACCTGCACGATCAGCCCCGCACTGCCGTTTGTGTTGCTCGATCCGGAAAAGACCCATTCGACCGATACGCAGAAGAAGAACGGTGACATCGTGTGCTCGGGCATTATCGAGAGCGCTCGTGCGGCGCTGGAAGCCGGTGTCAAGGTAGGCCTGGGCACGGACTCGAGCTGCCCGTTCGTGACGCAGTACGACATGTGGCGCGAGGTGGCCTATTTTGCCAAGTACGTGGGCGTGAGCAATGCCTTTGCACTGCACACGGCCACGCAGGTCAATGCTGAGCTACTGGGCCTGGGTGACGCGACCGGTACGATCGAGTGCGGCAAGGCCGCCGATATCCTGGTGACGCGCAAGAATCCGCTCGATGACCTATGCGCTCTGCGTGAGCCGATGCATGTGATGTGCCGTGGCGATCTGGTGCGCAAGCTCAAGGTGAAGCGCATTCCCGAGGTTGACGCGGAGCTCGACGCGATTATGGCCATGCCGGCAGAGGCGCTGGCCGAGGAGCTCGCCCGCGACGGCGTAGCTTAGGCGCAGGTGCGACGGCTTCATCGAATGATGTCGACCCATGCAAAAAGCCGAGGTCTCAACACGAGGCCTCGGCTTTTATTTTGTCCTATGGTGTAGCGGCTAGGAGCGGGTTTCCATCTTGGCGTGGCACTTGGGGCAGGTGACGCGGATCTTGCCCTTGCCCTTGGGGACGGACAGCATCTGGCCGCAGTTGGGGCACTTGAGGTAGGCCGTGGTCTTGCGACCCTTCCACATCTTCTTGGCCGTGCGCTTGGCACGCTCAAAGTCTTCCTTACTGGTGCCGGCCGCGCGCGAGGCGTTGGCAGCCGCAGTCCCGCCGCCCAGGCTGGCGACGAACTTGCCGAGGCCGGGGACGTTTGCGGTCGCCGCGACAAAGGCATCGTTCTCCTTGCGGCGCGCGTCGATGTTTTTGGACAGGCCGCGCAGCACGCCGAGCACGATCACGGCGATGGCGACCCAGCTGAGCCACTGGATACGAGCCATCGAACCGATTATCGCGATGATAATGCCTGCGAAGCCCATCACGATGGTGAGCTCATCGGCGCCGTTGCGACCCTTCATAAAGTCATTCATGCGAATTGCCTTTCGTTCGATATGCTGCACGCCTTTATACCCCTTTTGGTGCATTGGGGACAGGTTAATCTGCACCAAGGTGGTGCAAACGTACCTGTTCCCCTTGCACCAATTACTTGGCGAGCTTGTCGACGACGCGTTCGATCTCGGCGAGCTTGGCGGCCTTGAGGTCTTCGTCGCCCGATTCGATGGCCGAGGCGACGCAGCCCTCGATATGCGCCTTGAGCACGTCGGCGTTGATGCGGGCGATGAGCGCCTGCGTGGCCATGAGCTGCGTGGAAATATCGACGCAGTAGCGGTCCTCCTCCACCATCCGCAGGATGCCGTCGATTTGCCCGCGTGCCGTTTTGAGCATGCGGGTCACCGATTTATGGTCTGCCATCATGGCGGGTTCTCGTTTCTGGTCGATGGGATCGAATGCCTCTTGTAGCTGCTACGCGGCGATCACGGACAGGGCGTGGAACTTCTCGCCGGCGCCCTCGACGGCGGCAGCGAGCTGCTCGGCGGTCACGGTGTCGGCGCACTCCACCTGGACGGTTTGGGTCTCGTGATCGGCATCGGCATCGGTCACGCCGGCTACGTTGAGCAGCGCGGTCTCGACAGTAGCGTCGCAGTGGCCGCACATAAGGCCAGACGTTTTAACGATGTAGTTCATGATTATCTCCTTTTCGTTGAGTACCTAAAGTTGCGGTGGAATATGGACTAAATAGCGGTTTAGCTAAGCATGTTACGCCTTATTTCACCGCAACTGATGGCTTAAAGGTTCGCAGGCGCAGCGCATTGCTTACGACGCACACGCTCGACAGGCTCATGGCCGCGGCGCCAAACATCGGCGAGAGCTGCCATCCGGTGAGCGGGAAGAACACGCCCGCCGCCAGCGGAATGCCGATGCCGTTGTAGAACAGTGCCCAGAACAGGTCCTGTTTGATGTTGCGGATCGTGGCGCGCGACAGCTCGATGGCCCGCGCAACATCCATAAGGTCGCTGCGCATGAGCACCACGTCGGCACCCTCCTTGGCGATATCGGCGCCGGTGCCGATGGCAAGGCCCACGTCGGCGCGCGCCAGGGCGGGGGAGTCATTGATGCCGTCGCCCACCATGGCGACCTTGCCGCCCGCATTCTGCAGTTCGCGCACGTGGCGTTCCTTGTCGGCGGGGAGGACGTCGGCGATGACCTGTTCGCTGCTCAGCCCCACGCGGCGGGCGATGGCCTCGGCCGTCACGCGGTTGTCGCCGGTGAGCATGCGCACATCGACGCCGATCGAACGCAGTGCGGCGATGGCCCCGGCGCTCGTCTCTTTGACCTCGTCGGCCACGGCGATGGTGCCGACGAGCTCGCTGTTCTTGGCAAAGAACAGCGGCGTTTTGCCCTCGGTGGCAAATTGCTCGGCAAGGTCCGTAGGCACGGCAGCGCCCAACTCGCCCATGAAGCGCACGTTGCCGGCCGCGATGATATTCTGCCCCTCGCGTGCCGTAACGCCACGACCGGGCACGGCGGCAAAGTCCTCGACCATGCGTGCGACGATTCCGCGCGACTCGCACTCGGCCATAATCGCCTCGGCCAGCGGGTGCTCGCTCGAGCGCTCTAACGCGGCGGCCAACTTGAGCAGCGCCTTTTCACTCATGGCGGGCGAGCCGTCGGCGCGCGTGGCCACCACGATATCGGTCACGGCCGGCTTGCCGCGGGTGACGGTGCCGGTCTTATCGAGCACCACGGTGCCCACGTTGCGCAGATTCTCCAGCGCCTCGGCGCTCTTAAACAGAATGCCCATCTCGGCGCCCTTGCCGGTGCCAACCATAATGGCGACGGGCGTGGCCAGGCCCAGCGCGCACGGGCAGCTGATCACCAACACGGCCACGGCGGAGGTGAGCGCCTCGTTCGCGCTGCCGGTCAGCGCCATCCACACCGCAAAGGTCACGGCCGAGATCGCAAACACCACGGGCACAAACACACCGGCGACCTTATCGGCCATGCGGGCGATGGGCGCCTTGGTGGCGTTGGCGTCCTCGACGAGCTGGATGATCTTGGCAAGCGACGTGTCGGCGCCCACGCGCGTGGCGCGGAAGGTAAACGATCCGGTGCGGTTGACCGTGGCGGCGTTAACGGTGTCGCCGGCGGTCTTTTCCACGGGGATGGACTCGCCGGTGAGCGCACTCTCGTCCACGGCCGACGCGCCCTCGAGCACTACGCCGTCGACAGGGATGGACTCGCCGGGGCGCACACGCAGCACCTGGCCGGGAAGGATGCTGTCGACGTCCACGGTGGTTTCGGTGCCGTCATCGGCAACGACGGTCGCGGTCTTGGGTGCTAGGTCGATGAGCGCCTCGATAGCGCCGCCGGTCTTGGACTTGCTGCGCGTCTCGAGGTATTTGCCCACGGTGACGAGCGACAGGATGGTGCCGGCGCTCTCAAAGTACAGGTTGTCCATGCTCGTCATCATAGCCTCGTGTACCTGACCTGTGGCCAGCTGGTCGGCCATGATAAACATGGCATAGAGCGACCAGACAATGGAAGCGGTGGCACCGACGGCGATGAGGGCGTCCATGGTGGGCGCGCCGTGTACGAGTGATTTGAAGCCGTTGATAAAGTACGCATCGTTGACGTAGACGATGGGGATGAGCAGGACAAGCTCGGTGAGGGCGAGCGTCATGCTGTGGATGTGGTCCGTGAAGATGCTGGGCAGCGGCCAGCCGAGCATGTGTCCCATGCCTATGTAGAACAGCGGAATGAGAAAGATGATTGAGATGATGAGACGGGTGCGCATGGCGGAGGCAGTGGCCTCCAGCTTTTTGGTGGGCGACTCCATATGGGCGGCGCCGGATCTGGCTTGCGCGTTGCCGCTTGAGCCGGCGGCATCGGTGCCCGTGCTGACGAGCGAGGCCGAGTAGCCCGCGCGGTCGACGGCGGTGCAGATATCGTCGGGGGAGACCTGCGCGGGGTCGTAGTCCACCAGCATGGAGCCAGCGAGCAGGTTGACCGCGACGCTTTGGACGCCGTCGAGCTTGCTCACGGCGCGGTCCACATGCGCCTGGCAAGCGGCGCACGTCATGCCGCCCACGTCAAACTTATCTTGAGCCATGGCTTCCCCTTTCTGTAGTTCGGTGTTGGAATTGTTAACCCGCCGATACTATACACCCATACCCCCTGGGGGTGTCCAGTACAGAAAGAAATGTATGACATTCCGATACAAATGAGGGTGGCTGCTCAATCGTTGACAGTCCCTGTCAAACATCTCAACCTGTAACATCTAGCGGGGAAAATGACCTCTAACTGTTACAAATCGAGATGTTGTTTTGCGTGGCTGAGCTCTGTCTTGATCTGTAACGGTTCGGCCGGTTTTTGCTGAGCAGCTGTTGCAGATTGAGACAATCGGCCCAGACCCGCCCCGTCCGCCCCGTCATCTGTGATTTACGTGGGGGCATGCGAAGCGCGGGTATACTAACCGGCGGCGAATCTGCTCCATCGCTTAGAGCTGCTGCGTCTGGACGGCGCGTGATAGGGCTGCCAAAGCGATCGCCAGCGTGCTGAGCAACGTCCTCTCTGTGCGCACCTGTTTTTGTATGTATTAGCGCACTACCAAGCACGCTCGCGCGGCCGCATGCCGTGCCCATAACGCGTGCAGATAAGGAACAACAACATATGCGCAATTCTGTATCCGACGTCACGGACGCCGAGATTCTGGACGAGACCCGCGAGGCCATGACCCAGGCTGCCTTCGATGCTGCCGACGAGGCCAGCGCCGCCGAGACCGTCGAGTCCGCGACTGAGAACCTGCCCGCCTTTGACGAGCTGGGACTTTCGGACGAGATGCTTCGTGCCATCGAGAACCTGGGCTACACGGCGCCCACGCCCGTGCAGGCCGGCTCCATCCCCGTGGTGCTCGAGGGCCGCGACCTGCTTGCCGCCGCTCAGACCGGCACCGGCAAGACGGCCGCCTTCTTGCTGCCGACCATGAACAACCTGGAGCACATTGCTCCGCCCAAGCCCGTGCGCGAGCGTGGCGGCCGTAACCGCCGTCGCGGCGCCAAGAAGCCCGAGGGCAACGGCCGCGGCCCCGTGATGCTCGTCATCACCCCCACGCGCGAGCTCGCGCAGCAGATCGACGAGGTCGCGAGCAAGATCGCCGACGTCACCGGCCATGTCGCCGTGACCGTCGTGGGCGGCGTGAGCTACAAGCCGCAAACCGCGGCGCTCAAGTACGGCTGTGACATCCTGGTCGCCACGCCGGGCCGTCTGGTCGATCTGATCGAGCAGGGCGCTTGCCACCTGGACGAGGTCAAGGTGCTGGTGCTCGACGAGGCCGATCGCATGCTCGACATGGGCTTTTTGCCCGCCGTTCGCCGTATTGTGCGCGAGACGCCGGCCGAGCGCCAGACGCTGCTGTTCTCGGCCACGCTCGACGAGGAGGCAGTGGGCGAGATCACCGACCTGGTGAGCGACCCGGCCCGCGTGGAGATCGCGCCCGCCACGTCGACCGCCGACACCGTCGACCAGTTTGTGTTCCCGGTGTCCATCGAGGCCAAGAACAACCTGCTGCCCGAGTTCCTCAAGAAGGAGGGCCCGGAGCGCACTATCGTCTTTATGCGCACCAAGCACCGCGCCGACAGCTGCTGCCGTCGTCTGGAGCGCAAGGGCATCAAGGCCGCCGCGATCCACGGCAACCGCAGCCAGGCCCAGCGCGAGCGCGCGCTTTCGGCCTTCCGCGACGGTACCGTTGACGTGCTGGTGGCAACCGATGTCCTCGCCCGCGGCATCGACATTAGCGACGTGCGCTACGTCGTGAACTTTGACGTGCCGGCCGAGCCGACCGACTATATCCACCGCATTGGCCGTACGGGCCGCGCCGGCGAGCTGGGCTGGGCCATTACGTTTGTGACCGAGCAGGACGTTGACGAGTTCTACGAGATCGAGAAGCTCATGGACAAGACTGCCGACATCTACGAGGCCGGCGACCTGCATGTGGGTCCCAACCCGCCTGCGGTTGATCCCGAGCGCGACCCTGCGGCCTTTAAGGTGAAGAAGAAGACTAAGCGCGGCAAGTCCAAGAGCAAGAAGAAGCTTGAGCAGGCGCGTCGCGACGGCAAGCGCAACGGCGATGATTACGGCGATGTGGCCGGTCGTTCCAACCGCGGTCGCGACGAGCGTCGCGGCGATGGCGAGCGTCCGAGTCGTCCCAAGCGCGGCGGCAAGACCCGCGTGCGCGAGGGCGTTCAGGCTCGCGTGGACGAGGCCGTGGAGAGCGTGGCCCGCGAGGTGGCTGCCGAGGAGCGTGCTGCTGCTGTTGAGCAGGGCCCGCGCGGCAACCGTGCCGAGCGTCGTGCCAAGCAGTTCCAGGGCGAGGCGCACCGCCGTCGTCGTGAGGACGAGGACCGTGGCGGTCGTCGTCGTGTTGAGCGCGAGGACGAGGGCCGCGGTTCGCGCGGCGGCAAGCGCGGCTCGGGTGACCGTCGTCGCTCCGGTCGCGATGGCGAGCGCGGCGGGCGCGATGGGCGCCGTGGCGGCGAAGGCCGTGGTGAGCGAGGTGCCCGTGGCGGCGAGTCCCGTGGCGGCAAGCGCTTTGAAGAGCGCGGTACCCGCGGCAACGGTGGCCGCAGTGGCGCCGGTCGTTCGAATGAGTCGCGCGATCGTCGCGACCCGCGTGCCAGCCGCGATCGTCGCGATGACTGGCGCAACTACGACGACACCCGCGAGGAGCGCCGTGGCGGCTACCGCGGCGGGCGTGGCGGCAACCAGGCCGGCTCCCGTGGCGGCCGTGCCGGCGGTCGCGATAACCGTGGCAGCTATGGTAACAATCGTGGCGGCAAGCGCGGCGGTAGCTCCCGTCGCCCCGGTGACGGCGGCGGCAAGCGCAAGTAACATACGCGTCGCACGCTAGAGCGAGGCGAACTAAGGGCCCCGAGCAACTACGCTCGGGGCCCTTTTTGGTGCAAAGGGGTCAGGTTACTTTGCACCAATGTCCTTAAGTTGCGGTGGAATACGGACTGTTTTGGCCTTTTGAGCGGCTTTTCAGTCCCTATTTCACCGCAACTCATGATTGGTGCAAACAAACCTGTCCCCAATGCACCAAACAAGGATCGTCCCTAAGTGTCGCCTAAATACCGTTTATCGGAGAAAAAATACCGTTCATCGGTCATAATGGTTGTTCCGGCTTTGGGCTTGTCTACAATAGCTCCCGTCAAAAGAAATGCGGAAGGTTACCGAGTCCCTCGGACGTGGGCCTAACCAAAGTCTTTGAACGGGTGTGTCTCTATGGATGCATTCGCTTGATTTTGGTTGGGCTATATTTATGAAGGGACATGCCACCATGGGTTTCTTTTCTCGCCTGATGGGCGGTTCGGATGAGCAGAAGACTGCAGCTTCCGAGTTCGAAATCCTCGCTCCCGTTTCCGGCGAGCTTGTTCATCTAGAAGATACCAATGACCCCGCTTTTAGCAGCCGTGCCGTGGGCGATGGCGTTGCCGTGGTTCCCCAAGAGGGAACGGTGTGCGCTCCTGTTTCCGGCACCGTCGCGGCGCTGTTTCCGACTGAGCACGCGCTGGGCATCATGTCCGACGACAGCTCTGCTCAGGTGATGCTGCATATCGGAATCGACACTGTTAAGCTTGAGGGCAAGGGCTTCCATGCGCTTGTTGCCCAGGGTGACCATGTCGACGCGGGCCAGCCCCTCGTCGAGGTCGATTTCGACGCGGTCCGCGCCGCCGGCTTTGATCCCACGGTCTTCGTTATCGTGTGCGAGCGTTCAGAGAACTCGACTCTTCGTGAGCATGCTTCCGGCCCTGTTGCTGTTAAAGAGCCTGTCGTCTGGCTTTCCGGGTAAATTCTTGTGGTGGGTACCGTGGTTATCAAGCGAGTTTTTAACAACAACGTCGCAATGGTCACTTCGGACGATGGCTCCGAGCTCATCGTCATCGGCCGAGGCCTCTGCTTTGGCCGTCATGCCGGCGATGCCATCGACGAGGCGTCGATCGAAAAGACCTACGCGTTGCAGGAGGGAACTTCTCAGGACTCGCGTACGATTGACCGCTTGGCACATCTTTTGGAGTCCATCCCCACCGTCAACCTCGTGATTGCCGAGGACATTGTTCAGATGCTCCGTCGAGAGCTCAATGTTGATATCAACGACAAGATTCTCATTGCTCTCGCAGACCATATCAGCCTTGCTTTGGAGCGTGAGCGCAAGGGCGTCTCCTGTGAGAATCCGTTGCTGCTCGAGATCCAGCAGTTCTATCGCAAGGAGTATGCACTTGCGGGCCGTGCGCTGCAGATTATCAAGGAGTATATGGGCATCCAGATGAGCGAAGAAGAGCAGGGTTTCATTACCTTGCATATCGTCAACGCCACCATGCCGCAACGCTCCGATCGTTTGATTGTTTCGGTCCAGCTTGTTCGCGACGTGCTCGCGATTGTTTCCAAGCGCTATGCTACGACCCTCGATGACACCTCGCTGCCTTACGAACGTTTCGTTCGTCACCTGCAGTTTTTCGCACAGCGAGCGCTCGATCCTACGGCCGGGCAAATCAATGGCGACGCGCTGTTCCGAATCGATGAAACGGCGTATCCGTGCGCATTCTCGTGCGCGGACGCCATAGCCGCCCATTTGTCGTCTACCTATAACGTTGTCGTTACCGATGCCGAGAAGAGTTATCTCGCATATCACATTGTTAACCTGCTTGGAGAACCTGGTCTCTAGGCATAACGTGCCCACACATCGATTGATATAAGGCAAGGCTCACGGTCTTGTCCAGGGCACATCTGTCTTAATTTGCGGAAAAGGAAGGGGAGTACCGCTATGACCGCAAAAAAGAAGTTCAATTTCAAAGCGCCGTTGGAGGTGTTCGCGAAGTCGATCGTTCAGCCGATGATGTATCTCTCGGTTGCCGGCATCCTGCTCATCGTGGGCATCATTCTGACCAACAAGACCATCTGCGCTTTGGTCCCCGTACTGGGCTCCGGTCCGTTCCAGCTTGTGGGCGCCGTTGTCTACCAGTCGCTGATGTTTATCATCAACAACCTCTCGATTCTGTTCTGCGTGGGCATCGCCGGCGCCATGGCAAAGAAGAACAAGGGCCATGCTTCGTTGATCGCCCTGATGTCGTTCTTCCTGTTCCTGCAGGCTAACAACATCGTGCTCAACGCCACCGGCTCTCTTGCCGATGCGAGCGGCATGCTCGGCCTTACCGGAACCGGCCAGGCCACCGTTATGGGCATCCAGGTGCTTGATACCGGCGTGTTTGGCGGCATCATCCTGGGCTGCATCACCGGTGCCGTGTTCAACAAGTACTCGAACAAGCAGTTCCCCATTGCCCTTTCGATGTTCTCGGGCGTTCGCTTCCCGTTCCTGATCATGATCATCATTTCCTGGATCATGGGCGCTGGCTTCTGCATAGTTTGGCCTCCGGTTCAGGGCGCCATCTCCTCCGTTGCCGGCATCATTAAGGAGTCGGGCAACATCGGTCTGTTTATCTACGGCATGCTCAACAAGCTGCTCGTTCCCACCGGTCTGCACCACCTCATCTACACCCCGTTCCAGTTCTCCGATGTGGGTGGTACCCTGACGCTGGGCGATCAGGTTATCGCCGGCGCCTATCCCATCCGTGTTGCCGAGATGGCAATGACGGGTCAGCCCTTCTCCGATAGCACCTACTTCAACAGCTACACCTTCAACAACCTGTGGCCCTACATCGGTATCGGTCTCGCCTTTATCGTCACCGCTTACAAGGGGAACAAGGATAAGACCAAGGCCGTTATCATCCCGCTGATCATCACCGCCGTGCTCTCCTGCGTGACCGAGCCCATGGACTTCCTCTTTGTCTTTGCCGCTCCCGTGCTCTTTGTCGTTCACTCGGTTCTTTCCGGCATCTTCCTGGTTCTGCTCAAGGTTCTCTCCGTGCCCGCTTCGACTGCAGGCGGCATCATCAACATCGTGGTTTCCAACCTGGTCCTCGGTGTCGACAAGACCAACTGGCCGGTTATGCTGGTACTTGGAGTCGTCAACGCCGCTCTGTACTTCTTCCTCTTCACCTTCCTCATCAAGAAGCTCAACCTTCACACGCCTGGTCGCGAGGAGGAGTCCGAGCTCGCCGAGTCCGTTGCCGAGGGCGAGGCCGCCGCGTCTGTCGCGGTGAAGCAGGGCGCTGTTGCCGCAGCTCCCGCAGAGGGCGTCGATGCAGGTATTGCCGACCTGGTCGCAGGTCTTGGCGGCAAGGACAACATCGAGGAGCTCGAGAACTGCTTTACGCGTCTCCGCGTGAACGTTAAGAACCCGGACCTCATCAATGAGGACCTCATCAACCACGTGCCCAACAGCGGCATCAACCGCAACGGCAATAATATCCAGATCATCTTTGGCATGAAGGTCGCCGAGATGCGCGACAAGGTCGAAAACGCAATTGAGAAGGAGCAGTAAACAATGATCATTACTCTGTGTGGTGGCGGATCCACCTTTACCCCCGGCATCGTCAAGTCAATCGCTCTGCGCAAGGACGAGCTCGACGTCGACGAGATTCGTCTGTACGACATCAACGAGGAGCGCCAGCGCAAGATTGGCGTGCTCGTGGACTGGATTTTGCACGAGGACCTCGGCCTTGACATCAAGCTCACGGTGACCACCGACAAAAAGACGGCTTTTACCGACGCGAGCTTCGTGTTTGCCCAGATGCGCGTGGGCGGCTACGCCATGCGCGAGCAGGACGAGAAGATTCCGCTGCGTCACGGCTGCGTGGGTCAGGAGACTTGCGGTTGCGGCGGCCTTGCCTACGGCATGCGCACCATCTTCCCCATGGTCGAGCTGATCGATGACGTTGAGAAGTACGCCAAGAAGGACTACTGGATTCTCAACTACTCCAACCCTGCCGCCATCGTCTCCGAGGGCTGCCGTGTGCTGCGTCCCAACGCTCGCATCATCAACATCTGCGACATGCCGATCGCGATCATCGACGTGGTTTGCGCCGCGCTCGATATCGACAAGAAGGATGTCGAGTACGATTACTTTGGCCTCAACCACTTTGGTTGGTTCACCTCGATCCGCCACAAGGGCGAGGAGGTCCTGCCGCAGCTGCGCGAGTACATCAAGGAGCACCAGATCCTGCTGCCCGACTCCTACCTCAAGGGCATGGGCTCGCTCATGGCAAAGAAGCCCGAGGAGACCGCCGACGAGCACCCCGAGCAGAACCGCCACACCAAGGGCAGCTGGTACTACGTCTGGAAGGGCGAGTACGAGATCATGGAGTGCTTCCCGGAGTACCTGCCCAACACGTATCTGAACTACTACCTGCAGCAGAAGGAGTTCGTCGAGCACTCCAACCCCGAGCGTACCCGTGCTAACGAGGTTGAGGAGACGCGCGAGAAGAACCTCTTCGACGGCATCGACCATTACGAGAAGACGGGCGAGATCGACGAGAGCACGTTCTATGCGGGCAGCCACGGCGACTGGATTGCCGACCTGGCCATCGCTCTGAAGAACGACACCAAGCAGCGTTTCCTGGTCATTTGCGAGAACAAGGGCGCTATCCCCAACATGCCCTACGACGCCATGGTCGAGCTGCCTGCCTACATTGGCAAGAACGGCCCCGAGGTCATCAGCCGCGACAACATTCCTCTGTTCCAGCAGGGCCTCATGATGCAGCAGCTGAACTCCGAGAAGCTCGTGGTCGAGGCTACGATCGAGGGTTCGTACGAGAAGGCGCTCAAGGCCTTTACACTCAACAAGACCGTGCCGTCGATGAAGGTCGCCAAGGAGGTTCTCGACGACATGATCGAGGCCAATAAGGGTTACTGGCCCGAGCTTAAGTAAAAACAACAGGGTCGCTGACCGCATACCTGGAGCAATGCCCCGTCCACGTGATTGCGTGGGCGGGGCATTGCCATTTAGTAACGCGTTTTATCAAATATGGCATTTATCTGCGGTAATGTTCTATTTCACCGCCGAGGGTGACATTTCATACCGCCTGCCGAACTGCGTGGAGACCTAACAACTTTTTAGGTCAGTGTTGTGCGTGTAGCAACTTCGCCCGGCCTCGCCTCCGGGCTGCCGCATGAGAGGGGATCTTATGGCACGACTGCACGTAATGGAACGCAGCCACGCTCAGGCCGTCATGGACGACCTACATGATGCGCTTGGGCGCCGTCTGGCGGTGAGTTCGCTCGCCCCGTGCCCCGTTGAGTTTACGGCGGCGCTCGTCAACCTGTGCTCCACCCAGAGCTGCGGCAAGTGCACGCCCTGCCGCGTGGGCCTGAGCGCGCTGAGCGACCTGCTCGCCGATGTGCTCGAGGGCCGCGCCGACGAGTCCACGCTCAACTTGATTGAGCGCACCGCCCGCACCATCTATCTTTCGAGCGACTGCGCCATCGGTTACGAGGCCGGCGCCATGGCACTCACCGCCATCCGCGGTTTCCGCGATGATTTTGAGCACCATATCCGCGAGCACTCCTGTGGCTTTGACCGCGAGGCCCGCGTCCCGTGCGTCTCGGGCTGCCCGGCGCACGTCGACATTCCCGGTTACATTTCGCTGGTCGAGGCCGGCCGCTATGCCGATGCCGTCAAGGTCATCCGCAAGAACAACCCGCTGCCGCTCGTCTGCGGTTTGGTGTGCGAGCATCCCTGCGAGATGCACTGCCGTCGCGGCATGGTCGACGATCCCATGAACATCCTCGCCCTCAAGCGTTTTGCCGTTGAGCACAGCGACCTCAACGACCACAAGCCGCATGTGGTGGACAACACCGGTAAGCACGTCGCCGTGATCGGCGGCGGCCCGGCCGGCCTTTCCTGTGCCTACTACTTGGCCGTGATGGGCCACAAGGTGACCATTTTTGAGCAGCGTCACCACTTGGGCGGCATGCTGCGCTATGGCATTCCCAGCTACCGTCTGCCGCGCGAGCGCCTGCAGGCCGAGATTGACTGGATCTTGAGCGCCGGCATCGACGTGGAGCTCGACCACTCCGTCAATGGCGAGGAACTTGCCCGCCTGCGCGACGAGTTCGATGCCGTCTACCTGGCCATTGGTGCCCACAGCGATAAGAAGCTCGGCCTTCCGGGCGAAGAGGCGCTCGGCGTGGAGTCGGCCGTCAAGATGCTGCGCGCCATCGGCGACGACGAGCTGCCCGACCTGAGCGGCCAGCGCGTGTGCGTCATCGGCGGCGGCAATGTGGCCATGGACGTGGCACGCTCTGCCGTGCGCTGCGGTGCCGAAAAGGTAAGCATCGTCTACCGCCGTCGCATCTGCGACATGACGGCCCAGGATGCCGAGATTGCCGGCGCTCAGGCCGAGGGCTGCGAGGTTCTGGAGCTCACCGCACCGCTCGCTATCGAGACGGGTGAGGAGGGTCGCGTGAGCGGCCTGCGCGTGCAGCCGCAGATTATCGGCGAGCCCCGTCGTGGGCGTCCGGCCCCGCGTGCCGCCGCCACGCCCGAGCGCGTCATTCCCTGCGAGCGCGTGTTTGTGGCCATTGGCCAGGACATCGATTCCAAGCCGTTT
>DBEYTJ010000125.1:0-4646 GCA_048181065.1 Collinsella sp. | reverse complement strand
TCCTTCTCCACGTAGATGGCGTGGATATCCGGAATCTCGGGCGCACGGAACAGTCCGAGCGTGCCGTACCTTGCCTGGGGCACGCAGTCCTTGAGCGGCCAATCCTCGGTAAGCGCATAGCCCATACCCATGAGCACGCCGCCTTCGATCTGACCCTGGATGGAGATGGGATTGACCACCTTGCCGGAATCGTGCGCGGCATAGACCTCGCTCACGCGGCCGTCGTCGTCCAAAATGACCACATGCGTGGCAAAGCCGTAGCAGATGTGGCTCTTGGGATTGGGAACGTCGGCGCCCAGCTTGTCGGTCGGCTCCAGGTACACGTACCCAAACTCGCAGCCCTCGAGCGCCTTGATGGCGGCAGCGGGATCTTGAGGATGCATACCCTGGCCGGCGACGAGTTCCTGTGTGTGCAGCTGATAGGCGCGACCGTCGTCGTACTCGATCTTGATGCCATCACCATGGGCGCTCACAGGAGCATCGGGTGCATGCTTGCCGGCCTCGATGTCAAGCATGGCATCGCGCAGCAGGAAGGCGGCACCGCGCACGGCCTCGCCGGTCACGACCGTCTGACGCGAGCCAGACGTGGTGCCGGAGTCGGGAGCGTTCTCGGTAGAGCACTCGCCATTGGCGATGCAGCGAAGCGGCAGGCCGCATGCCTCGGCAACGTCCTGCAAAAAGACCGTGTTGCAGCCCTGGCCGATGTCGGACGTGGCAGCATAGACCACGGCCACGCCGTTCTCGACGCGAATCTTGCAGCGGCCGGCATCGGGCAGGCCCACGCCCACGCCGGCGTTCTTCATGGCGCAGGCGATACCGGCGTGTCCGGGATGCGCGTAGTAGGCATCCTTGACCTCGAGCAGCGTCTCCTTAAGCGCCGTGGAGCAATCGGCAATCTGGCCGTTGGGCAAAACCTCGCCCGGCTCGATGGCGTTACGGTAGCGGATCTCCCACGGATCCAGGCCGACCTTCTCGGCCAGCAGATCGATCAGGCTCTCGAGGGCAAACTCGGACTGACAGACGCCAAAGCCGCGGTAGGCGCCAGCGGGCGGGTTGTTGGTGTAGTAGCCAAAGCCGCGAATGTCGGTGTTCTGGTACTTGTAAGGGCCGACGGCATGCGTACAGGCGCGCTCGAGCACCGGACCGCACAGCGACGCGTAGGCGCCGGTGTCAAAGTTGATCTCGCAGTCCAGACCGGTAAAGTTGCCCTCGGCGTCGCAGCCCAGCGTAAAGGTGCCGTCCATGGCATGGCGCTTGGGATGGAACGCGAGCGACTCGGCACGTGTGAGCTTGCACTTCACAGGACGCTGGAACTTGTATGCGGCGAGCGCGGCCAGGTGCTGGATGGACACGTCCTCCTTGCCGCCAAAGCCGCCACCCACGAGCATGGTCTCGACGACCACGCGCTCGGGCTCGTTGTCCCAGCCAAACATGTGGGCACACTCTTTGCGCGTGTCGTAGGCGCCCTGGTCAGTCGACTGCACCTTGACGCCGTTCTTGTACGGGAAGGCGACGGCGCACTCGGGCTCCAAGAAGGCATGCTCGGTAAAGGGCGTGGTAAAGCGCTGCGTCACGGTGAACGCGCTCTCTGCCAGCGCCTTGGCAGCGTCGCCGCGCGTCACATGGCGGCTCTGGCACACGTTGTCCTTGAGCTCCACCGTGTTGCCAAAGGCAAAGAAGCTGTCGTGCAGGCGCGGGGCGTCGGCAGACCTGGCCTCGGCGATGTTGCGCACGGGCTCCAGCGGCTCGTAATCAATCTTTACGAGCTTCTTGGCCTTCTCGAGCGTCGCCTCGTCCTCGGCAACCACCAGCACGATGGCATCGCCCACGCAGCGGGTGATGTCGCCCTGGGCGATCATGACGTCCCAGTCCTGGATAAGGTGGCCGACCTGGTTGACCGGCACGTCCTCGGCGCGCAGGATGCCAACCACACCGGGTAGGGCCTCGGCCTTGGAGGTATCGATGGAGAGCACGCGGGCACGCGGATACTTGGAGCGCACGGCGCTGGCGTAGGTCAGGCCCGGCTGGTCGAGCTCATCGATGTCGTCGGGGTACTTGCCCTCGCCGAGCACCTTCTTGCGCACGTCGATACGGAAGGCGCGCTTGCCCACGCCGTAGTCGTCGCCGCGCTCCAGGTCCTCGTCAATCTGCTTTTCGCCGCGGAGCACCGCAGCGGCCAGCGAAATGCCCTCGATAATCTTTTTATAGCCGGTGCAGCGGCAGACGTTGCCGCGGATGGCGTACTTAATCTGCTCCTCGGTGGGCTCGGGGTCCTCGGCGATGAGCGCCGCACCCGCCATGACCATACCGGGGATGCAAAAACCGCACTGCACGGCGCCCACGGCGCCAAAGGCGTACACAAAGGCCTCGCGCACGTCCTCGGGCAGGCCCTCGACGGTCACGATGTTGCGGCCGGCGGCAAGCGCGGTGGTCAGCACGCACGCCTTGACGGCCGCACCGTCCACGTGGATGGTGCAGGTACCGCAGGCGCCCTCGGAGCAGCCGTCCTTGGCGGAGTGAATGTGCAGGTCGTCGCGCAGGTAGCGCAGCAGCGGTTTATTTTGGGTCGTCGTGCGCTCAACGCCGTTAACGGTAAAAGTGAATTCCTGTGCCATGGTGATTCCCTTCTACACGCCGGCGGCGATACCGGTGCGGTCGTGGATGGCGCCATGCGGGCAGACGACGGCGCACATGCCGCACGACAGGCAGTCCGTGCCGTCGATATGGGCGCAGCTGTCCTCGATGCGAATAGCGCCGGCAGGGCACTTTTTGGCGCACATACCGCAACCGATGCAGCTCGTGTCGCAGATCTTGCGCGCAAAGGCGCCCTTATCGGTGTTGTTGCAGCGCACCAGTATGTTCTGGTAGCCGGGAACAAAGGCAATCACGCGCTGCGGGCACGCCATGCCGCACAGGCCACAGCCCGTGCACTTGGAGCGGTCCACGCGGGCGACGCCGTCGACAAGTGCGATGGCACCGTGGGGGCAGGCCGCGACACAGGCACCGCAGCCAATGCAGCCTTCGCTGCAGCGGGCGTCGCCGCCTGCGGAGGCGCAACCACTTCCGCAGGCAACGTAGGCCACGTGATGTTGAATGGATTTGGCCATAAGAGACTCGCCTATTTCTTAAGAAGGTACGAATAGTTGTCGCGCACGGCCCTGATGGTCAGGCGGACGGCCTCGGGCAGACCGGTGTTGACGGCATCGACCGAGACGGTGCGGACCGTGCCGGCGACGCGGACCTTAAAGTGGTCCTCGTCCACGGCCAGGAAGCCCTCGTTCTCGGAGTTCTCCATGTCCTGCTCGCTCCAGAACAGGGTGAGCTTGTCCTTATAGGGACGACCCTCCTGGTAGGGGCAGAACACGGCGCAGTTGCCGCACTCGTTGCACATGCCGTCGACATGGACGACCTGATGCTTGGCCAGGCCTGGCACCTTAATGGCCACGTTGGCGCGGTTGGGGCACACGTCGCAGCAGACCTCGCACATCGAGCCGCAGCCCAGGCAGCGGGTCTTGGTGCAGTTGCGCTTGTCGCGGCAGAGTGTGCCCTTGCGCTCGTAGCAGGTGTCCTCGCGGCCGGCCTGCTCGTTGCAGTCGGCGTACTTGTTAAAGTCCACGCCGGCGATGGCACGGGCGACCTCGGCGGCATCGGCGATAGCCTCGACCACGGTGGCCGGACCGCGACGGCAGTCACCTGCAGCCCAAACGCCATCGACGCCGGTGGAGGTGGCGGCAAGGCGGCCGCGGCGGTCGTGCTCGACGCCCGCGGCATCGTACAGACTGGCATCGATGCCCTCGCCCACGGCGCAGATCACCGTGGTGGCGGGAAGCTCGACGGTCTCGTCCGTAGCGACGGGGCTACGACGGCCGCTTGCATCCGGCTCGCCAAGCTCCATAACATCGCAGGTCAGCACAGCGCCGTTGAGCGCCTTAGGCGCCAGCAGCTCGCAGAACTCAACGCCGTCGGCAAGGGCAAGATCGAGCTCTTCCTCGTCGGCAGGCATCTGCTTCTTAGTGCGGCGATACACCAGACGCACGTTCTTTACGCCAGCCAGGCGCTTGGCCACGCGGGCGGCGTCCATGGCGGTGTTGCCGGCGCCGATGACTACGACGTCCTCGCCCAGCTCGAGCTTCTCGCCCTTCTTGGCGGCCTCGAGGAACTCCAGTACATCGAGCTCGGCACCCTCGCCCAGGCCCGCAGAGCCGGGCATCCAGGCACCGGTGGCCACGACCACGTCGGTAAAGCCCTGGGCCTTGAGCTCGTCAATGGAATCCACGCGAGCGTTAAGCTGCACCTTGGCACCAAAGGCCAGGCAGAGCTCGGCATCGTGGGAGATATCGTCGCTCGCAATGCGGAACTCGGGAATCACGTGACGGACCACGCCGCCGAGCGAATCGCGAGCCTCGAAGATGGTGACGGGCACGCCGGCGCGCGTCAGGAAAAACGCCGTCGCCAGGCCGGCCGGGCCGCCGCCGATAACGGCAACGTTGCGCTCGCCGTCGTTGGCGATGGCCTGGGCGCGCAGCTTGGGCAGCACGGCGGTCATGGCCTCGCGGGCGGCCTTGAGCTTGCTGGCGCGAATCTGGGCGCCCTCGGGCTCGTAGAACGCACGCTCGCAGGCACGGCCGCAGGGATGCGGGCAGATG
>DBEYTJ010000124.1:0-8100 GCA_048181065.1 Collinsella sp. | reverse complement strand
TCCGCTCGAGGTTCCGGCTGACGCTCACGGCACCCGCGTCGTCAACAACGTTGTGGGTATGTCCGCTGTGAACATGGCCACCACCGTTGGCGCCAAGTGCATCACCGTGCCGACGACCACCGGTCGTACCGCTCGCCTGATCTCGCACTTCCGTCCCAACATGCCGATCTGCGCGTTCTCCCGCCACGAGTGGGCCGTCCAGCAGATGATCATGTACTGGGGCGTTATCCCGCACCAGGCCGAGATTACCCAGGGCACCGTCAACGGCACGATCGTCAAGGCGATCGAGACCGCTAAGGAGCTCGGCTACGTCAAGACTGGCGATTTGACCGTCGCTACCGCCGGCGATCCCCGCATGAGCGTCCAGCTCGAGGACAAGGTCTCCTCGACCAACGTCGCTTACGTCGCTCAGGTGCGCTAAATCGCACTTGCAAGCACACTTGCATTGCAAAGGGCCCGGAAGGCAAAGCCTTCCGGGCCCTTTTTCTGTGCGCCGATGCCTACCGCACGGCATGACACGCACCCATTTCTTTACCAAAAGCGCGAAATCCGCCCTCCGAGGCCCAAAAAATAAAGCCCCAAGCGCTAAAAGTGTTCGCCCGGTAGCAAACCCACACCTTAACCGACGCTGCTAAATCGTTTTAGCAAGAGTCAGATCGACCGCGTTTTCGGAAGTGCGGGGAAAAATTGCTTACCTCCGAACACAAGCCCTTTTATTTCAACAAAACCCCTGATAAAGTTGGCTCAAATACCGCTTGTGGTTGACCTGTTTGTCTTTTTCCCCGCACTTCCGAAACCGATAGCTTTTCTAGCCCAAACTACGCTCAAACGATCGGATCGCTATGTCATTTCTTGCCTGCGGACCCACGGCTTTTCAGTACTATCGCATACCGCCCCAGATACTGGGACTCTATCCGGCAATCCTGCCGCCCGACCATGACCATCGCTTGGTGCATTACTCAAAACAACCAGTATTTAAAGACTTGCTCGGCACACCAGTTTGGAGATTCGTGGGCGAAAGAAAACAGCGCGCGAACGGAAAGCTATTTCATAGCCGTCTGCTAACCCAAGAGCCGCCTCCTGGGTCGTTTAGGCAGACTGAGCATGGATTTGATGTCACGTCGCCCGAGTTTACGCTGCTCAACCTTGCTACGCAGGTCTCACGCAACCAGTTACTCATGGCTTGCTACGAGATGTGCGGCTCCTTTGCAGTGTTTAAGCCCTGCGAGCGAACGCAACAACAACTCGATGAAGCCATTTCGCTTAAGCTCATTCCACCCAACTGTGGCTGGGAGCGTGTTGTCGACACCAAAGGCAATGGCACCAACTTGTGGAATCGCACGCCGCTTCTTTCCGCAGCGGATATCGCCGCGTTCACCAAGCAGGCCGCAGGCCTGCGCGGCGTTAAACAACTGCGCTGGGCGGCCGAGCACATGACGGGGCAGACCGCCTCGCCCTTCGAAGTACAGACTTCCATGCTTGTCTCGCTCCCCCGCAACGAGGGCGGCATGGGCATCAACATCGCAAACAACGTGCGCATCCCACTCAGCGACGCCGCGCGCTCACTGTATGACAAAACCTGCTGCTACGCCGATATCCTCATCGAAAGTGCCACCAACAGCATGGGCGTCATCTTGGAATGCCAAGGCCGTTCCGCCCACGGTGGCGAAGCCGCAAGTCTCTCTGATGCCGAGCGCACCACCGCCCTCACAAGCATGGGCTATGACGTTATCCAGATAACCTATGAGCAAATCAAAGACACGAAGAGCTTTAACAACATCGCCGAGCTCATCCATAAAAAGGCGGGGCTCCCCTACATCCCAAAGACCGATCAGGAACGCACCGCCGCAGAAACCCTTCGACGGGAGCTATTGGTCGATTGGGATGAGCTGTTCGCCGTCAAGCCGGCCGGCTAGCAGCTAGCGATCAGAGGGACTGCGGGAACGTCAGAAGCAGCAACGCGAGCCGCAAATCCCGCCTCGGTCAGCTCGATGACCTCGGTAAACGTTGCGTCGAAGAACTTCTCGGTTAGCAGGCGATACGGCGGATGATCGGGCTCGCCGGGGTTTTCGCGCACGATCTCGTGCATGACACCGATGGTCTTGAGCACATACTCCTTATGGATGGGATACTGCCCAAAACGCGTCGCAGCGGTATACAGGCGATCGGTCGCACGCGGGATGGAAACAATGCCCAGCGTCTTGCCAAACCAGTCAAAGTCGCCTTGCTTTTTAATGCGGAACTCCTCACACGGCTTGCCGCCATGCGCCTCCAGGTACTGATTCACACGCGTATTCCAAACCGTGTCGGCCACCAGATGCGACCAGACGCCCAGTGTTAAATCGAGCAGCGACTGCGCCACATCTTCGGACGCAAGCGAGAACTCACAGGCGCCGGGACCGGCAACCGGCTCGGCATCCTTGTAGCGCTGGGGATAGTGCACGCGGTTCAGCCGCTCGCGTTCCTCGATAATCGAGGTCGCCGCGGCCGGCGCACCGGTGGGCGAACTTTTAAGCAACGGTGCCACATAGGTATCCCAGAACTCATGCTCACGAGGCTTAGGGATGGGCTCAGGCTTGGCAAAGTGCGTAATGCGGTACGGGATGGGATCGGCGATGCCAGGGACCATATAGCCCACGAAGATATCCGGAACCACGCAGCCAAACAAAAAGGCATTGCGGTCGCGCACGCTCTTGGCAAGCGCACCGGTGCGCTCCAGCAAACGCTCCGTCTGAGCGATATGAATGTTCCAGCTTGGCATAGCCACCCCCATAAAAACCTGGATAACTATACCATCACGGCAAAGCCGCGCGGGCGGCTACGCACGCTCTACGCAGCAACTAGTCCGTAGCACCGCTTTCGGTTCCATACGACGGCGAAGGCGCCTCGACCACATGGTGATATCGATCGATATAGATTGCACGGGCCCCCAGGCGGCGCACCAAATCTTGGTGATGTGTGCTCATCAAGACCGTCTTACCCGCCGCGACGTAGGCCAGCAAGAAGTTGACCACAATGTCGCATGAATCCTCGTCGAGCCCATTGGTAGGCTCGTCGAGAACCAAGATATCCGGGTTCATCGACACCACCGCAGCCAGCGCAACGCGCTTCTTTTGCCCACCCGAGAGCTGATAGGGAGAGGCGTCGGCAAGGTCGGCAACCTGGAACAGCCCCATGGCATCGCGGACGCGGCGCTCGAGCTCGCCCGTCGGCAGCCCCATCTGCGCGGGACCAAAAGCGACCTCCTCGCCCACCGTGGCGCAAAAGAGCTGCGCGTCGGCATTCTGGAACACAAAGCCAACGCGCTGATGAAAACGCTGAGCGGCCGCGGAATCCTTTAGAAACGCCGCATCGATCACATGCCCGTCAAACAGGTATGCCCCTGCGTCCGCGAGTTCAAGGCCGTTAATAAGGCGCATAATCGTCGTCTTACCGCAGCCGTTGGGACCGAGCAGGGCAACGAGTTCGCCACGATCGACCTGCAGCGACACGCCATCGACAACCGTATGTCCCGCATAGGAGAACACTACGTCGCGCAGCTCGATGAGCGGCGTGACCTCGGCGCCGCCCGCACCGTTCGTGCCCGCCGCATTATTCATATCGATCGTCAAAACGTCGCCCTTCCCAATTTGCATCCCCAGCCGGAACCAGCAGCGCCTACAGCACCGCGCATAACACTGCCAGCAGCGCCACGCCGGCCGCGTAAACCGTATCGCGCCAGCCAAACCCGGCGCGTGCGGGCGCCGGATACGCGCCGGCAAAGCCGCGGCAAAGCATAGCCTCGTCCATCGCGCGGCTGCATTCCATCGCCTTGATAAAGGTCATGCCCATGATACCCGCGATCGAATCCGTACGCGAAAATCCCTCAGGCGCACGGCCAACGCTGCGCAGCATGACCGATTCGCACAGATTGTGCGCCGTGCGACCCAGCACCTCGATGTGCTTGAGCGCCATATCAAACGTAAAGATGACCTCGTCGGGCAGGTGCAGCATTTTGAGCGCCGCTGACATGCGGCTCCAGGTAAGCGTCCACGAAACACCCAGCACCAGCGACACATTAATGAAGGTCTTGAGTGCAATCTTGAGCATGGCGCCCGTGGCAGACGCGCCCAGCAGCAGGGCAGGCAGCGCTAGAACCACCGCGAGCCCCGCGGCGCCAAGCGCCGGCACAAAGGTTCCCCGCAGCCCGCGTACGGGGCGCACGGCAACGAGCACCAGCGCGATAGCCGCCATCAACATGAGGTACAGAGGGCTCTGCGTCAGACACACGCACAGGACGCAAACGAACATCCCCACCAGGCGCACCGGAGCCGAAACGCAAGAAAGGGCGCGGTCGATCATCGACCCGCCCTCGTGTGCGCCGCCGCCTAGGCGAACCCGCTCAAGCAGGCTCGCCAGGTGCAGGACATTCTTTTGCATCACACGATGCCGAGCCCCCGCGGGCTCGTAACGCTGCTCGACCGCAAGCCAGCTAGGCAGCTCAACCATCTGCATGCGCTCAGTTTTCCTTAACCGTCAGCGAGATCAGACGGAATGCGATGGTGAGCACCGCCACGCCAATCACGCCGGACAGGATATACATGGCAGCCTGGCCGGCAAAGCCAAGACCCTGCTCCTCGGAATAGGCCTGAAGGTAATCGCCCGTGGGCAGCGCATCGGCAAAGGTCGGGGTATCGAGGCCGACCGAAGCCTGCAGGCTATCGTCGCCGGCTTCCTGGACGGCGGTCGCGGCGCCCTCGGCGTCCCACTCGCCCCATGCGTCACCGGTGGCCAGCAGACCCAGCGGCGTGGCCACGACAAGCACGGCAACCAGGATGAGCGTGGGGACCAGCGAGGTCTTCTTGGCAGCACCATCGGCGGCAAGCTGGCCATCGACGGCCTCGGGACCGACGATAACGCCCGGCGCCGTCTTCTTAATGAAGCCGTAGATGGCGGCCGTCGCCACGCCCTCAACCACGCCGGCGACCAGCATATGCGGGATCAACATGGCAGGAATAGCCACGGACAGCGGGAAGGGGCAGTACAGCGGAGCGCCCGAAGCATTCGTGAAGAGCATCGGCTGAATACCAAACTCGATTGCCGCGCACAGGGCCGCCAGGCACAGGCCGACCCAGCCGCTCACGATGGCAGAAACCGAGGTGCCCCAGCTCTTGTCGTGCAGACGGCTGTTGAGCGCACGAAACACGATAGCGGCGGCAAACGGCAGCACAAAGGCCATGTTAAAGCAGTTGGCGCCAAACGACAGAACGCCGCCGTCGCCAAATAGCAGCGCCTGCAGCGCCAGCGCGACCGAGACGGCAATGGCAGCGGCCTCCGGGCCCAACAACAGCGCGATGAGCGCGCCGCCAACGGCGTGACCCGTGGTGCCACCGGGCAGCGGAACGTTAAACATCATGAGCAAGAAGGAAAATGCTGCACAGATGCCCAGGAAAGCCATGTGCTCGCGATCGAGCGTGGCGCGCACCTTCTTGATGCAGTGGACCCAAACGGGCACCATTGCCACCGCCATGACGGCATCGGTCTGCGGGGACAGATAATTATCTGGAATGTGCATGTACGCCTCCCGGTTGTCGACGCACAGAATTGCAACGCCGCTTAAATCACCTTGTCAGTGTTACGCATTGTCAGATTCGTAACACGCCGCGGGCTATCATAGCAAAACGGCGTGCTGCCGACAAAGCAGCACGCCGTTATGTAATGCACGTGTCATATATGCAGGATCAACGGTGCCTTATTCCGAACACCGCGGTCACGCAGAGCCCACAGCAACCGCCGTCAGGCCCTACGCTCCCAGCGCAAGCCCTATCCGCGGACCTCGCCGTTTACGCCCTTGCATACCTTGGTGACGATCTTCTGGTGCGCCTTCTCGACTTCTTCGCTGGTGAGCGTGTGGTCGTCGGAGCGATACGTAAGCGCAAAGGCCATGGACTTCTTGCCCGCTCCGATGCGGATGGGATCGCGGTAGACGTCGAACAGGCGCACGCCCTCGAGCAGCTTGCCGCCGGCGCTGGTAATGCGGCGCTCAAGATCCTCGCAGGTCACAGCGTTGTCGACCACGATAGCAAGGTCGTGCTCAACGGCAGGATACTGCGAGAACTCGCGGTAGTTCTCCTGGTTGCGGGCGCCCTTGATCAGCTTGTCCAGATCGAGCTCGAAGGCAACGACGACCTCGTCGATGCCCATGGCTTCGCGCGCCTCGGGGTGGATCTCGCCGACCCAGCCCAGCACGGTGCCGCCGGACAGAACCTCGGCCGCACGACCCGGCTGCAAGAAAGCGTAGCCCTCGCCCTCGACGGGACGGAAGCGAACCTTCTCGATGCGCAGCTGGGCGAGCAGCTCCTCGACAATGCCCTTGCCAAAGAAGAAGCGCAGCTTGCGGTACTTCATGGTCCAAGACTGCTCGCTCCACTGGCCCGAGAGCACGCCCGCCACGGACTTAGTCTCCTTGGGCAGGCTGGCGTTCTCGCGGCCATGGAACAGGCTGCCGACCTCGTACAGGTGCACGCTGGGCGTGCCGTGGGCCTCGTTATAGGCAACGGACTGCAGCAGGCCCGGCAGCAGCGAACGACGCATCTCGGTCTGCTCGGCTACCAGCGGGTTCATGAGCACCACGGGACAGCCGCGGCCTTCGGTGGACATACCGATCTTCTCCAGGTCGCCCGGGGCGGCAAAGCCAAAGGTCGTGGTCTCGTTGAGACCGCAGGCGCGCAGGATCTCGCCGACCTTACGGGTGAGCTTCTGCTCGCGGGTCAGGCCGCCGATGTGGTTCTTGGCAGCCGGGATGGTCGCCGTCACGCGGCCCATGCCCCATAGGCGCAGGACCTCCTCGATCAGGTCAATCTCGCGCGGCAGGTCGGGGCGGAAGC
Source organism: Collinsella sp. (assembly GCA_048181065.1). Taxonomy (GTDB): domain Bacteria; phylum Actinomycetota; class Coriobacteriia; order Coriobacteriales; family Coriobacteriaceae; genus Collinsella. Next base: position 1,234 of record DBEYTJ010000124.1, on the reverse strand, counting down.
TCGGCGGCGTGACCATAAAGTCCTCGCCGTCGCGCTCGACGGTGCAGCCCAGACGGGTGAGCGAACGCTCGATAAAGTCGGGCTCGATGTCGGCACCGCAGATGGCATGTACGCGGGCCAGGCGCAGCTTAATGCTGTCGATGGTCTTGGGCGCGGGGAACACGTCGACATAGCCGGGAGCGACCTCGCCGCCGGCAATCTCCTCGATGAGTGCGCAGGTAACGTTGGCGACATCCACGCAGCCGGTCTCGTCGACCTGGCGCTCAAAGCGAATGGAGGCGTCGGAGATCAGCGACAGATCGCGGCTGGTGTGCGAGGTGCGACCGGCGTTGAAGCAGGCGCTCTCAACCATCACGTCGACGGTATCGTCCTCGATCTCGGAATCCATGCCGCCCATAACGCCGGCCAATGCCACGGGACGCTCGCCGTCGGTGATAAGGCCCATGCCGGCGTCGAGCGTGCGCTCCTCGCCGTCGAGCGTCGTGAACTTCTCATCCTGCTGGGCGGCGCGGACCACCACGCGACGGCGGCCATCGCGCTCGGCAAAGGTGTCCAGGTCAAAGGCGTGCAGCGGCTGACCGGTGAGCATCATCACGTAGTTGGTGATATCGACAATGTTGTTGTGCGGGCGCACGCCCAGGGCGTTGAGGCGCTTGACCATCCAGTCGGGCGAGGGGCCGACCTTCACGTTGCGCACGATGCGGGCGACGTAGCGGTCGCACAGGCCCTCGTCGGCAATCTCGACCGAAAGCTCGTCGTCGGTCGCGCGGCCGGTCTCGGCCTTGATGGCGGGCAGCTCAACGTGGAAATCGCGGTCGAAGATGGCGCCGGTCTCGCGGGCCATGCCGATCATGGACAGACAATCGGGACGGTTGGGCGTGATCTCGCAGTCGAGCACGGTATCACTCGAGCCCACGTACTCGGCAAACGGCATGCCGCAGGGCGTGTCCTCGGGCAGGATCATGATGCCGGAGTGGTCGCCGCCCAGGCCGAGCTCGCGCGCAGAGCAGTTCATGCCCATGGACACGACGCCGCGAAGCTTACTCTTCTTGATCTTGACGTCGCCGGGCAGGACAGCGCCAATCATTGCCGTGACGATGTGGTCGCCGGCCTCGAAGTTCTGCGCGCCGCAGACGATCTGCAGCGGAGCGGGGTTGCCGTCGGCGTCGAGGTTCTTGTCACCCACGTCGACCGAGCACACATACATGTGGTCGCTATCGGGGTGCGGGGTCTT
>DBEYTJ010000123.1:0-9176 GCA_048181065.1 Collinsella sp. | reverse complement strand
CGCCGACTGCCCCCGCAGCTGCGCCGGCTCATGCCGCTCCGGCGCGCCCTGCGACCGTGGAGCCCGAGGACACCGTGTTCTCCCTGCCTCTTTCGCATGTAACTCAAGAATATCCGGCACTCGTCGATGACGAGGACGCCGGCACCGAGCAGCTCGACGCCCCCATCGGCGCGCACGCTGCCGAGCAGCCCGCGGAACCGGAGCCAACGCCCGCACCGGCTCACTTCGCCGAGCCCGTCGCCGAGGCGATTAACGAGAGCGCTGCCGTGTTTGCAGCCCCCGAGCCTGCCGCGCCGGTATTCCCCGTCGCCCCGGCAAGCGAGGCGGCACCCGCATCTGCAACGCCTGCCGAAGTCGAGCAGCCCGTTGCCGCGCCCGCCGCAGCTCCCGAGCCCTCTGCTCAACCCCAGAGCACGCCCGCGCCGTCGCACTTTGCGACGCCCGAGCCGACGGCTGTCGAGCCGCAGCAGGACGGCGACCCCGCCGACCGCGTAACCGAAGATCTCAACCTTCCGGACGTCTCCGATGCCGAGTCGGGCAACGATGCCGACACCGTCTCCCCCGGCGACACCGCCGAGATCGATGTCGCCGCCGTGGAGGCAAAGCTCAAAGATCCCGGCTCGACCATGAGCTTTGAGCCGCTGACCGACGAGCGCATCGAGACCGACTCGACCTACGACGCCGGCACCACCACGCAACTTATGTGGGGCGCCCGCTCCGACGTCGGATGCGTACGCCCGCACAATGAGGACTCCTATCTGGTGCAGTCGCCGCTCTTTTGCGTGTGCGACGGCATGGGAGGACACGCCGCCGGCGAGGTGGCATCCTCCATCGCCGTCGAGACCATCGCCAAGACGGCACCGCAGTCCGCCGACGCCGCGCGCCTGGCCGCAGCCGTCGAGGCCGCCAACGCCGCCGTGATCGAAGCCGCCCTCAACGGCCTGGGCAAACCCGGCATGGGATGCACGGCCACCTGCGCCTACATCGAAAACGACACGCTCGCCATCGCCCATGTGGGCGACTCGCGCGCCTACCTGCTCCACGAGGGCACGCTCATCCGCGTGACCCGCGACCACTCCTACGTGGAGGAGCTCGTGGATGCCGGCGAGATTACGGCCGACGAGGCCCGCGTCCACCCCAACCGCTCGGTCATCACCCGCGCGCTGGGCTCGGATCCCGCCATGTATGCCGACCACTTTACCCTGCACATCGAGGAAGGCGACCGCCTAATTCTGTGCTCCGATGGTCTTTCGAGCATGATTCCCGATAGCGATATCGAGAACATCGCTACGCAGTCCTCGAGCGCACAGATCTGTGTCGACAACTTGGTGGACGCGGCGCTCGCCGCCGGCGGCCACGACAATGTGACCGTGGTGGTCGTCGACCTGGTCGACGACGGCGTCATGCGCGAGGCAAAACGCGTCCGACGCCGCAATGTCACCATCGCCACCGTCTTGGCCCTTGTCTTTGTGCTGGTAGCAGGCATCTGGGCATACACGGGCGTCACCGGCTCCTATTACTTGGGAACCTACCACGGCAATGTCGCCGTCTGGCGCGGCCTGCCCGGCAAGACGCTCGGGGTCGAGCTCCACTGGCTCGAGAGCGAAACCAGCATCAAGCTGTCCGACCTGCCCGAAGACACGCAAAACCGCCTGAAGGCAGGCATTCCGCAAACGAGTGTCGACGATGCGCAGGACACCATTTCCAAGTACCGCCATCAGATTGACGAGGAGCAGACCCGTCAGGTGATTGACGCGCAAACGATTCGCAACAACACCGATCAGGAATCCACCTCCGAGTCAGATTCCGAGAAAACCGCCGAACAGTCAGCCGAGGCCGAAGCCTCTGATAAGAATTAGAAAGGGAGTGCCGCTTATGAGTCGCCGCAACACCGAACTGCTCTTGCTCATCGCCTCGGCGTTCCCCGTCATCCTGCTCTATGCGATGTACGTGCTCACCGCGGGTGCCACGATTTCCTTTGAGACGCTCGCCGTGCCGATCGGCCTGTTCGCCGCCTTCGCCGCGGCGCATATCGCCGTGCGCATCCTGGCGCCCGGCGCCGACCCCGCCATCCTGCCCATCGTCTTTGTGCTCTCGGGCATCGGCATCACATTCGTGACGCGCCTGGCCCCCGACCTCGCCATCTCGCAGCTCATCATCTTGTTTGTCTCGGTGGCGCTCATGGTGGGAACGCTCGCACTGGTCAAGAACCTCGACGTGGTCATGCGCTACAAGTACACCTTTGGCATTATCGGCATCATCCTGCTGATGCTGCCGATCTTTATCGGCACCACGATCTCGGGCTCCAAGCTGTGGATTCGCATCGCGGGCTTCACCATCCAGCCCGGCGAGTTCGCCAAGGTCTTCATCGTCCTGTTCCTGGCAGGCTATCTGGCCGAGAACCGTGAGCTGCTCTCCATCTCCAACCGCAAGATCCTGGGCCTCAAGATTCCGCGCCTCCGCCTGCTGCTGCCGCTGTTTGCCGTGTGGGGCGTGTGCCTGCTCATCGTCGTCTTCGAACGCGACCTGGGCTCGGCCGTCCTGTTCTACACCATCTTTTTGCTGATGCTCTATGTTGCCACGGGACGCTTTTCGTACGTCATCATCGGCCTTGCGCTGCTGGCCGTTGGAGCCGTGGGCGCCTACAAGTTCCTGTCTCACGTGCAGGTGCGCTTTCAGGTCTGGGTCGATCCGTTTAAGGACGCCCAGGGCCAGGGCTACCAGATTGTCCAGTCGCTCTTCTCGCTCGCCGACGGCGGCCTGGTTGGCGTCGGCATTGGCAACGGCATGGCAAACAACATCCCCGTCGTCGAGTCCGACTTTATCTTCTCGGCCATCGGCGAGGAAATGGGCCTTTTGGGCGGCGGCGCCGTGCTCATCCTGTTTATGCTTTTTGCCGTGCGTGGCCTCACCACGGCCGCCCGCGCCAAGTCCGACCTTGCCGCCTTTAGCGCGACCGGCCTTACGGCGGCCATCAGCTTCCAGGCATTCTTAATCGTTGGCGGCGTAACCCGCCTGATCCCGCTGACCGGCGTCACCCTGCCCTTTATGAGCCAGGGCGGCTCCTCGCTGCTGGCGAGCTTTATCATCGTCGCGCTGCTGCTGCGCGCCGGCGACGAGGCAACCGGACGCGAAGCCGAGCTCACCGGCACCGGCACCATGGCCGCCATCACCGATGATCAGGTCGCATCCGCCGCTGCCCCGACCGGTACGCGTTTTGCCAACGCACCTTCCTACAGCCACGGCAACCACTCTGCGGGTTCTCGCATGCGTCGTCGCCTGCTCGACACGCCAGAGTCCGGCGTGCTCGGCCGCGTTGCACTTGCCAACCGTCTGACTCGTGCCGTGTTTGCTTTCACGGCGCTGTTCGCCATCCTTATCGGCAACCTCACCTATGTCCAGGTCATCAAGGCGAAGGACTATCAGGACATGCCGACCAACAACCACACCATCGCCCGCTCCAAGTACATCCAGCGTGGCTCCATCATCACGTCCGACGGCGTGACACTAGCCGAGTCGCTGCAGCAGGAGGACGGCACCTACGCCCGCTCCTACCCCAACGGCAACATGGCCGCGCACGTGGTGGGCTACGTGAGCCAGCAATACGGCACCGCCGGCATCGAGAGCGTCATGAACGATACGCTCACCGGCTCCAAGGATTACTCCAGCTGGAACAACGCCATCGCATCGCTCGCGGGGCAGACCCAGCCGGGCAATACCGCCAAGCTCACCATCGACTCGCGCATCCAGACGGCTGCCGAGCAGGCGCTCAAGGGCTTTAAGGGCGCTGTGGTGGTCATGGATCCGCGTACCGGTGCGGTCCTCGCGTGCGCGAGCTCGCCCACCTATGACAACACCAACATCGATGCCCTGATGCAGTCGGGCGGTGGCGAGGACGGCTCCATGTACGACCGCGCCATGGACGCGCTCTACACCCCGGGCTCGACCTTTAAAGTCGTCACGCTCTCCGCGGCGCTCGAAACCGGCACCGCCAGCCTTACCAGCACGTACCAGGCGCCCGGCTCCATGGATATTGGCAACGCGCCGGTCACCAACTATGCCAACGAGAGCTACGGAACCATCAGCCTGCAGCAGGCCTTCGCCGTGTCGTCCAACGTCGTCTTTGGCCAGGTGGCCAACGAGGTCGGCGCCAACTCGCTCGTCCAGTTTGCCAACGCCTTTGGCTACGGTCAAAAGCTCGGTCAGGATCTGACCACCGCGGCTTCCATCATGGCCGACCCGTCGCTTATGACCGAGTGGGAGACCGCTTGGGCAGGCGCCGGCCAGCCCGTCGGCATGGACCACACACCTGGCCCGCAGACCACCGTCATGCAGAATTGCGTGATCGCTGCCGCTATCGCCAACAGCGGCGTGGTCATGGACCCGTTCTTTGTGTCCCAGATACTCGCCCCGGACGGAACCGTGGTTAAGACCACGCAGTCCCGCTCGCTGGGCCAGGCTGTCAGCTCTGCCACGGCCGACCAGGTCAAGCAGGCCATGCTCGCCGTCGTCCAGTCCGGTACCGGCACCGATGCCCAGATTCCGGGCGTCAAGGTTGCCGGCAAGACCGGTTCGGCCGAGACCGGCGGCACCAACGTCAACTCTATGTTTGTTGGCTTTGCGCCTTACGATTCACCCACGGTTGCCATCTCGGTGGCCCTGGAGGATTACGACAAACACGACGTCAAGGCGGCCAAGATTGCCGGCATCGTCCTGACCGCGGCGCTCGCCGCACAGGGAGCGTGATGCCCGTGATCAAAGCGGATACTTGGGGCGCGCCGCGGCCGATGAGCTAGCGGCAACGCGCCACACGGCCCCAGCGGCCACACATTTGGTACTACACACATCGTTGAGCGAATAGTTATGTTAGGAGCAGGAATGGAACAGAGGGTCCTCGGGGGAAGATACCTCCTCAAGGATAAGGTGGGAACGGGCGGCATGGCGACCGTCTTCCGTGCACAGGATCAGGTCCTCGACCGCACGGTTGCCGTCAAGATCATGCTGCCGCAGTATGCCGGCGACGCCACCTTCGCCGCCCGCTTTAAGCAGGAGGCCCAGGCAGCTGCCGGCCTGTCCTCCCCCTATATCGTGGGCGTCTACGACTGGGGCAAGGACGGCGACACCTATTACATCGTCATGGAGTACCTGCGCGGTACCGACCTTAAGAGCGGCATCAAGAGCCACGGCGCCCTCGATCCCAAGAAGGTCGCGCAGATCGGCTCGCAGATCAGCTCCGCGCTTTCGGTCGCACACAAGCACGAGATCATCCACCGCGACATTAAGCCGCAAAACATCATGGTGCTGCCTGACGGCAACATCAAGGTAATGGATTTTGGCATCGCACGCGCCAAGAACAGCCACCTCACGCAGGATAACAACGTGCTGGGCACCGCCCACTATGTAAGCCCCGAGCAGACCCGCGGCCAGGACCTCGGCCCCACCTCGGATATCTACTCGCTGGGTGTCGTCATGTACGAGTGTGCCACCGGCCGCGTACCCTTTGACGGCGACGACGCCATCTCGGTCGCGCTCAAGCAGGTCAACGAGCTCCCCATCCCGCCGAGCCAGATCAACTCCGGCGTCGATGCCGACCTGGAGCGCATCATCCTCAAGTGCATGGAGAAGGACCCGGCAAACCGCTTCCAGACGGCCGACGAGCTGCGCCAGGTGCTCAACAGCTACCTGTCCGGCCGTGCCGTCAACGTCTCGGAGCCCACGCGCATCATCGGTGCCGCCGGCGACCTGGGTGCCACCAAGACCCGCGAGCTTTCCGACTCAACGCGCGCTATGGTTCGTCCCGTCTCGGGCGTGAGCGGTCAGAATACCGCCCGTAGCGCTGTCTCGGGCTCCACGGGCTCCTACGAGGTCGAGAAGCCTAAGTCCAACAAGAACAAGATCATCGCCGCCGTGATTGCCGCCGTCGCCGTGATTGGCGTGGTGGTGGCCTTTGCCACGGGCATGTTCAGTGGCGAACAGGTCACGGTGCCCGACGTGCTGGGCAAGGACCAGGAGACCGCTATTGAGCTGATCAAGGAAGCCGGCCTTGAGGTTGGCACCGTCGACCAGAGCTACAACGACGATGTCGACGAGGGAAAGGTCGCCGAGCAGACCCCCAACGGCAACACCAAGAAGGCCAAGGGCACAAGGGTGAACCTGGTAATCTCCAAGGGCCCTAAGCCCTCCGAGAAGGTTGAGGTTCCGCAGCTCCTCGGCCTGACCAAGGACCAGGCCGAGGCCGCACTGGCAAGCGTGGGCCTGAAGGGCAGCGCTTCGGAGGAAGCCAATGAGGCCGAAGAGGGCCAGGTCTTTGAGCAGAGCACTGCTGCCGGCAAAGAGGTCGAGAAGGGCACGACCATCTCGTACAAGGTCTCTGGCGGCCCGGACACCACCTCGGTGCCCGATCTGACCGACATGACCGAGGCCCAGGCGCGCAACGCTCTCGACATGGCTGGCTTTGGCGTCGATGTGAGCTACCAGGAAAACGACTCGGTTACCGAGGGCACCGTAATTAGCTGGAACCCCAGCGGCAAGCAGAAGCCCGGCGCCACGATCACCGTCGTCATCGCCAAGAAGTCCGGCAAGGCCAGCGTCCCGGGCAACCTGTACGGCAAGAGCATCTCCGCCGCCGTCACCGCGCTCAACAACGCCGGTTTCTACAACATCGCATTCTGCGATCAGAACGGCAACCCCGTGAGCGGCAACGAGAATGCCACCGTTACGGGCGTCTCCCCCACCGGCAAGCAGTCCACCGACAGCACGATCACGCTGACGGTTTCCATCTCCGGTTCCGGCGACGACTCCGAGTCTAGCAACTAACGTCGATCGCTTGTTGCTCCGAGCGGCTTAGACCGCAAACACATTCGCTCAGAAGCGCCCGCTTGCTCCCCCAGCAAGCGGGCGCTTTTCTTTTGATGTGGGATTGCCGCCCATGGATGAACGCGGATTTAAACCAGAAGAGCCCGGCACCATGGCGGTACCGGGCTCGATAAATCTCTGGTGCCCCCGGGCGGATTCGAACCGTCGGCACCCGCTTTAGGAGGTCTTGTATTTCTATTTGACCTGGTTTTTTATAATTTCTTCTGGATTCGTATAACAGCATGTAAAAAGGCTATTTTTAAGAAGCTCGACTTATAAGATTCAAAAACTTTCTACCCTAATTCTACCCAATCACTCTTGATTGGGTAGAATTTTGAGGGTAGGCTAGGGGCAAGCCTTTAAGGGCTTGCCCCTAGCCTACCCTCAAGGAATTCCATCATGAGCACCAGACCACGAGTCATCGGAAACGGCAGCGTATACCAGGTTAAAGAGGGCGTATTCCAATACCGCTTCAACCTCGGCAAGGATCCAAAGACCGGCAAGTATGCCTATTCACCCAAGAGGACACTACACTGCGAAGGCGTGAACAAGCGAACACGGAACGCGATGCTCCGCAAGGCTTTGGAGGAATACAAGGAAGAGTTGAACTCCGGGCTCGTCCGGGATAACGGAAATCGAACCGTCGCGGAATATGCCAAGGACTTTCACAGTTTAAGGATAGGTAGCCTTTCGCCGCTCGCCTACGCCCGTGAGGGCAACTACATTAGCCACATTCAGAAGATGTTCGCCCACGTCCGGCTTGCCGATCTCCACCCAGACGATATACGGCACATTTACGCAGACGCTCGCAAAAAGGGAATGTCGGAAGCCGAGCTGCACGGAACGCACGTCAAACTCCGACAGATTCTTCAGGATGCCGTGGACAACGAGCTCATCCTTCGCAACCCGTGCACACCAGTCAAGCTTCCCAAACCAACTTACAGGGAAAGAACTCCGCTTACGGCAGACGAGGCTTCACGATTTCTGTCTTGCCTCATGGATGAACCACTGTCGGCCAAGGCAACGGGCACCATGCTCTTGCTCCAATGTGGTCTCCGACGCGGCGAAATGCTCGGCTTGACTTGGGGCGACATCGATCTTGGGCAGCGCACGTTAAGCGTGTCGAAGCAGTTCACCAATGACAAGACTCTCCGACCGCCAAAATCGAAGATGAGCCGACGCACCATAGCAATCAACGACTCCCTGGCCTGCTATCTCAGCAAATGGAAGCTGGAACAGCGGGCGCAGCTCAACCGATACACTCTCGATCAGGACGACAAGACGCCTATCGTTAACGGCATAAAGGTCGTCACGATCGAGGATGACATATACGCCACAGTCGTCAACGTAGACGGCCACAACTTCGACCGATGGTTCCGCGACTTCTGCGTCGATAACGGCTTTGGGAGCTACAACAATATCACCAGAAGATTCCAGCGAAACGGCAAAGAGCACGTGAGGGGCACGGGATACAGTGGGCTCGTCCCCCACGCCCTGCGGCACACGCAAGCGACGCTCCTAATCGGAGGAGGCGCAGACGTGAAGACTGTCCAGGCAAGACTTGGACACGCATCTCCAAGTACGACGCTCTCCATCTACTCCCACGCCATCGAGGCAAACGATCGTAAGGCAGCAGATGCCTTCGGCGAGCTCATTTCCCAAGAGAGCAATTCATAAAGGAAGGGCCGAGATATACCCGGCCCTTCCCTTGCTTTGAACATAGATGGACTAATGGCGATAGACCATCGCTCCATATGGAGCTTTATCCTCCCAGGAAAACGATGAGGCGTCGCGAATGGGGAAGACGCCGATTATAGGTGCCTTCGTCCATTCGTCGGTATTCAGAATCGCGCCGTCCTTGTCATAGATCGGCTCGACCTGAGAACTCTGGACATCACGAATCCCCGGCCATTTATCAGCTATTGCGCCAAGCACCTCATCCGTAGGACAGGCTTCCTTTGAGGAAAGATAAACATAGTGCGGAATTGCATCGCTTGCGTTCCGCACTTCAAGGACGAAAGCATAGTCGCATGATGAGGCGTTTGGCTCATTGACCACAGGCCAATCGTCAGGGACAACGAGATACGAGCCACCTCGCAGGTCCACGCGTTTCATTGACGGCCCCTTATCAACAAGGCTGTCTTGCGGAACAAATCGCAGCATATGGTTACGAAGAGCCTTGTAATAAGAGAGCTTGTCATTTAAATCGTCGGCAGCGAGCGACAGGGACTCAGCATCGCCATATCCACTAAGCTCATCCTGAATAGACTTGACCCGCTGCGCACAAAAAGCACTCAGCTCTGCAGCCGCACCCTTGTTGA
>DBEYTJ010000122.1:0-3305 GCA_048181065.1 Collinsella sp. | reverse complement strand
AAGTAAACATAACTACCAAGTGCGCCTTCTGAGGTGCCGCAGATTGACGTGAAAGAGGAGCGAAGCGTACTTCGGTACGCGAGCGACGGTTTGAACGTCAAGGTGCGGTGTCTCAGAAGGCTGTTTTGAGAAAGGTTGAGTTGCACATGACCGTTGATCCTTTGATTCAATCCCTGAAGGGCAAGCTCGTCGTGAGCGTTCAGGCCTATATGGGCGAGCCGCTTCGTACGCCCGAGACCATGGCTCAAATGTCTCGCGCTTGCGAGCTCGGCGGCGCCGCCGCCATTCGCTGCCAGGGCCTTGCCGACATTGCCGCCATTAAGGGCCGCTGCGAGGTCCCCGTCATCGGCTTGTGGAAGGATGGGCACGAGGGCGTCTACATCACGCCGACGCTGCGCCACGCTCGCGCCTGCGTTGCCGCCGGGGCCGATATCGTGGCAATTGATGCCACTGATCGCCCACGTCCCGATGGCAAGACCGTCGAGGACACCTTCCGTCCGCTGCATGAGGAGGGCGTGCTCCTGATGGCTGACTGTGCCACCATCGAGGATATTCGTCGTGCTGTCGACATGGGCTTCGACCTGGTGTCCACCACGCTTTCTCACGGTGTCGCCGCTATCGACTGCACCATGGCCGATGGCCCCGATCTGCCGCTCCTGCGTCAGGCGACCGAGGAATTCCCCGGCCTTCCCATCATCTGCGAGGGCCGCGTGCACACGCCCGAGGAGGCCCGCGCCGCGATCGATGCGGGCGCCTGGGCAGTTGTCGTCGGCACCGCCATCACGCACCCCACGAGTATTACAAGTTGGTTCAAGGCTGCGCTTGAGGCGTAAGACAGGCCTCGTATCCGCTTGGGGCGGTATACTCAATAAAGGCAATTGATCGCGCGGGATCCGCTGGCCGGGTCCCGCGCTTGTTTTAGGAGGCACACATGCAAAAGGGAGATGCCATGGATGCGGCGGAGCGCTCGGAGCGCATCCCCGATATCGTCATCATCACCGGAATGTCTGGATCGGGCCGAACGCAGGCCATGCATGTGTTCGAGGACATGGGCTACTTTTGCATCGACAACTTGCCTCCGCGTCTGATCGCCCAGCTTGCCGAACTCGTCGGCATCAATACGGGCGTGGGCAGGCATCTTGCCGTCACCTGCGACCTGCGCAGCCAGGGCTTGTTCGATGAGCTACTCGATGCCGTTGCCGCACTCGAGGAGCGGGAAATGAGCTGTGACATTGTGTTTCTCGAGGCCTCTGACGAGGTGCTGATCCGTCGTTATAGCGAAAACCGCCGCCGCCATCCCATTGCCAAGCCGGGGGAGACTACGGCCGATGCGATTCAGCGCGAGCGCCTGCAGCTGCAGGGCGTTCGCGACCGAGCGGATATGATTATCGACACGAGCCGTCTGCGCACCTCTGCGCTGCGCAACAAGCTGCGTATGGCGTTCTCCGAGTTGTCCGACCAGCAGCTCATGGACGTTCACGTGTTCTCGTTTGGCTTTAAGCACGGTATGCCCGTCGAGGCGGACATTATGATCGACGTTCGCTTCCTGCCCAATCCGTTCTACGATCCCGAGATGCGCACCATGACCGGTCTCGATAAGAAAGTCTCCGACTTTGTTCTGGATCATCCCAAGACCCAGGAGTTCTGGAAGGCCTGGACGCAGCTGCTCGATACGGTCATGCCAGGCTATATCGCGGAGGGCAAGCCGCAGCTTTCTATTGCCATCGGTTGCACGGGCGGTCAACACCGCAGCGTTGCCATCGCCGAGGCCACGGCACGTTATTTGGAAGGCGCCCAATATCACGTGAGCATTTCCCATCGCGACCTGTCGCGCGCCAACACGAAAGCATAGGCCTGCATGTCGTTTACCGCCGAGGTGCGCGACGAGCTCGCGCGCTGCGAACCCGAATGTGAATACTGCGATTTGTCGACGCTTGCCGCCCTGACGCGTGTGAGCGGTACACTTTCGCTGGCCGGCTCCGGGCGGTATCGTTTGACGGTCGCGACCGAGACGGGTGCCGTCGCGCGCACGATGATCACACTGACGCATCGCATCCTTAAGCTCAAAACGGAATTCACCGTTCGTAAATCGGTCTTGCATAAGGTCCGTAACTATCTCATTACCCTGCCCGATCAACCCGACTTGGACAAGGCTCTGGTGCTGCTGGGCATTCTCGACCGCAGGGGAGGGCTCGTTGCCGGTGTTCCCCGGCACATCGTTGCTCGTCCCTGCTGCAGGCTTGCCTACATCCGCGGCGCGCTCATCGCCGGCGGTTTCGTGGCCGATCCCCGCGGCGACTTTCATTTGGAGATCGCGGTGCAGGGCGAGCAGTATGCCCGGGGGCTTTGCGATCTATTGGAGCAGATTGGGGTCCATGCGCGCGTTAACGCGCGGCGCGGATCCTTTGCTGTCTACATTAAGAGCGCCGAGGAAATCGAGCATCTTCTAAAGCTGATTGGTGCCAAGCGCAGCGTTGCCGAGATCGAGGAGGCGCGCGCGGTCAAGTTGGTTAAGAACGATGTGAACCGTCGCGTGAATGCCGAGCTCGCCAACCAGACCAGAAGTGCGGGTGCCGCCCAACATCAGCTTGCGTTGATCGATGAGCTCGAACAGCGGGGTTTGCGCGACACGCTTCCGGACGCCTTGGCGGTCTTTTGCGACCTGCGCGAGCGCTATCCCGATCTGTCGCTGCGCGATCTGGGCGAGATGGCCGACCCTCCCTTGTCGAAGTCGGCCCTCTACCATCGTGTTTTGAGGCTTGAAAAGCTCATTGAAGCAAACAGGTAGTTGAGCGAAACTGCTTATATACGGATTTAACTGCTGTTTTACTCTTTAAAACGTTTTAACGTAAATTTGATTTTCAATTTCGAGCATTCTCGTGAAATTCAAGTCAAAAAAAAGGTATATTAGGCGAGTGGTTAGTTTGTGGGCCTCAACGGCGGGCGCTGTAGCTCGCGGGGGCCTTACGAAAGGAGACACAATGGCAGTAAAGGTTGCTATTAACGGCTTCGGTCGCATCGGTCGTCTGGCTTTCCGTCAGATGTTCGGTCATGAGGGCTCCGAGATCGTCGCTATCAACGACCTCACCTCTCCCGATATGCTCGCTTACCTGCTGAAGTACGACTCCACGCAGGGCAACTACGCTCGCGATCACGAGGTCGTTGCTGGCGAGGATTCCATCACCGTTGACGGCAAGGAGATCAAGATCTACAAGGAGGCCGACGCCAACAACCTGCCTTGGGGCGACCTCGACGTCGACGTCGTTCTCGAGTGCACCGGCTTCTACACCAGCAAGGCTAAGGCT
>DBEYTJ010000121.1:0-1021 GCA_048181065.1 Collinsella sp. | reverse complement strand
ACGGGTCCTTTGTCATACATGGCTAACTTCCTTTCATCCGCAGCTAGTATAGCCCACCCACGCGTCCATAAAAGTTGCGGTGATATAGTTCCGATTTAAGCGGTTTAACAGCACAAATAGGAACTATATCACCGCAACTGATGGGGCGGGATAGCGGGCACTAGCTACTGCGTGGTTTTGCTAGTAGCTCACCTGGCAGGGGATGCCGAGGGCTTGGACGCGCGCGGCAATGGCGTCGAGCACCTCGGGCGCTGCTTTGGCAAGGCCGGCGATCGGCGTCTCGCGCGCCACCGTGTAGATGGTCGCTTCTTGTGGGCGAATGCGCTCAAGCGCCGCGAGCCAGGGGGCAACGTACTCCTCGCCGGTGTTGTCGATGAGCTTGCCCTGATACTCGCCGGTCAAAAAGATCGTCTGGATAATAACGTGACCGTCAAAGCTTGCGAACGTCTCAATCTGGTGCTCGACGTCGTAGGGGCCAACAGGCTGGTCGAGCAGCTGGATAAACGCCGGGTCGACGGTATCGAGCTTAAGAATGTTGTCGTCGACCATCATGAGCGCGTCGTGCACCTCGGGGCGGTCGGCGCGCGTGCCGTTGGAAAGCACGGCGATCTTGGAGTTTGGGGCAAGCTCGTCGCGCAGCGCGACGGCGCCGGCGATGGCCTGAGGAAACTCCGGTGCGGCGGTGGGCTCGCCGTTGCCTGCGAAGGTGATCACATCGGGGAGCTCGCCCTCGGCTGCCATCTCGCGCAGCTTTGCCTCGAGCGCGTTGAGTACCACGGCGGCTGTGTTGTACGGCTCATGGCAGGGGCGCTCGGCGTTGAGGCCGTTTTCGCAGTAAATGCAGTCGAACGTGCAGATTTTGCCGCTGGCCGGCATCATGTTGACGCCGAGCGAGAGACCAAGGCGACGGCTGCGAACGGGCCCAAAGATGGGGCTGGCATTCAAAAACGTAGACATAGGCATATGCTCCTCAAGACAATTGTGCCTAAGCATAGCATCGGCTCCAAAGCAAGGTGCGGGC
>DBEYTJ010000120.1:0-12443 GCA_048181065.1 Collinsella sp. | reverse complement strand
CCAGTGATCCTCCTTTATGGATCTGTGCCGCCCCGTGTCGTTCCGGGCGGCGTCGTACAGATTTGCCCAGCCTGCGTAAACCGCGCAGCCAGACATGGCGTTCTATCTTATCGCACCTGTGTCGATGTGCCGCGGAAAAGTAGCTCCTGCCCAAAGACTTGACGGAGACGAAACAATTGACGCACCGCGGCACCCGCCCGCGCTCGTCACGTGCGACAATATGCCCCAATAAAACAGCACTTGGAAAGGCCCGTCATGACTGCACGCCTCATTGTTATGGATATCGACTCCACGCTCATCAACCAGGAGGTCATCGATCTGTTGGGCGAGGAGGCAGGCGTGGGCGAGCAGGTGGCGCAGATCACCGAACGCGCCATGCGCGGCGAGCTGGACTTTAAGCAAGCGCTCGAGGAGCGCGTGGGGCTGCTTGCCGGCTTGGATGAGAGCGCGTTCGAGCGCACTTTTGAGCGCGTGACATTTACCCCCGGCGCGCTGGAGCTTGTGCGCTCGGCACACAGCAAGGGCTGGAAGGTCGGCGTGGTAAGCGGCGGCTTCCACGAGGTCGCTGACAAGATCGCAGCCGCCGCGGGCATCGATTTTTGCCTGGCCAACCGCCTAGAGGTCGTGGACGGCAAGCTTACCGGTAAGTTGGCTGCCGAGATTGTGACCAAGGAGTCCAAGCTCATCCAGCTGCTGAACTGGGCAGTTGAGTGCGGCGTCGACATGGCCCACACGGTCGCTATTGGCGACGGGGCAAACGACATCCCCATGATCCAGGCCGCGGGCACGGGCATCGCGTTTTGCGCCAAGCCCAAGACGCGCGAAGCCGCCCCGTTTGCCATCGACGAGCGCAACCTGATGCTCGCCATGGACATCATCCTGCGCGACTAGCCGATCCGTCTAACAATTGAATCAGTCCGTCCTATAGTTTCCGAACAATTTTGTCTTAGTGTTCGGAAACATACCCTTTGAGTGCTAGACTTTGCGCCGTCGAAGGGAACATATATGGATAAGCGAGATCTTGAGCAATTGCTGAGCGATGTTGCCGGCGGAGCAGTCACCCCAGCCGTCGCCCTCACGCGCATCCAGACGGCTCCGACCGCCGATCTGGGTTTTGCACAGCTCGATCTTTCGCGCGGGGTGCGCCAGGGAGCCGGCGAGGTTGTCTACGGTGCGGGTAAAACCGCCGAGCAGATTGCCGCCATTATCGAAGCGCTGCGCGATGCTGGCCAGGAGCGCATCCTGGTCACGCGCCTGGACAGCGAAAAAGCAGCCCGCACCTCGGAGCTCCTCGACAACGGCATCGACCTGGGATATGTCCCGGACGCACAGCTCGCCCTCGTGGGCGGCAAGCCCTCCCCCACCGGTAACGGACGCATCGTCGTCGCCTGCGCCGGCACGAGCGACTTGCCCGTCGCCGAGGAAGCCGCGTTGACGGCCGAGTTCTATGGCAACGAGGTCGACCGCCTCTACGACGTAGGCGTCGCCGGCCTGCACCGCTTGCTCGCGCATGCCGAGGAACTTGCCCAGGCGCAGGTGGTCATCGCCATCGCCGGCATGGAAGGCGCGCTGGCGAGCGTTATCGGCGGCCTGGTGAGCTGTCCGGTCATTGCCGTTCCCACCAGCGTGGGCTACGGCGCGAGCTTTGGTGGCGTAGCCGCACTGCTCGCCATGCTCAACTCCTGCGCCAGCGGCGTTTCGGTCGTCAATATCGACAACGGCTTTGGTGCCGCATACCAGGCAAGTCTTATCAATCATCTGAGCGCCGGCACACCCCGCGCCCGCTAAGGAGCATTCCATGTCCAACCATCAGCATACGCTTATCATCGACGGCACCTCGGGCATCAGCGGCGATATGACCGTCGCGGCCCTGCTCGACCTGGGCGCCAGCGAGGAGCATCTGCACGAGCAGCTCGCCACGCTGCCGGTCGACGGCTTTTCGATTGCCGTGACGCGCGTAAACAAGCACGGCATCGACGCCTGCGATTTCGATGTCCAGCTTGCAGAGGAGCTCGAGAACCACGATCACGATATGGCCTGGCTCTACGGCAACGAAGCAGCTGTCGAGCATATGCACGAACACGAACACCACCATCATGACCATGGCGAGCACGAGCACTGCCACGACCATGACCATGAGGCCCACGGTCATGGCCACGAGGGCCATCATCACGCCCACCACCATCACCACCGTTCTTTGGCGGACGTCACCGCCATCATCGACGGCTCGCAGCTAAGCGATGGCGCCAAGCGTCGTGCGCTCGCCATCTTTACCGCGCTCGCCGCCGCCGAGGCCAAGGCCCACGGCAAAACGCCCGAGACCGTCATGTTCCACGAGGTAGGCGCCGTCGATTCCATCGTCGACGTCTGCTCTGTCGCCATCTGCCTCGATGACCTGGGTATTGAGGACATCGTGGTCGAATCGCTCTCTGAGGGCCACGGCACCATTCGCTGCGCCCACGGCCTCATGCCCATTCCCGTCCCCGCTGTCGTCAACCTGTGCCAGGCGGGCAATATCGCCCTCACGCCTGCACCGGTCGCCGGCGAGCTCGTGACGCCCACGGGCGCCGCCATCGTCACCGTGCTGCGCACGTCCGAGCACCTGCCAGCCCGCTACCGCATCGAGGCCGTCGGCTACGGCGCCGGTAAGCGCCCCTACGAGGGCTGCTCCGGTACACTCCGCTGCCTGCTCGTTCACGCGGACGCATAGCCATGGATGCCCGCAAGGCAAAAAGCCGTGCCGCCATCGTTGCGGCGTTCTCCGAGCTCCTGTGCGAGGAAGATTACGGCAAGATCACCGTCGGCGTCATCATCGCTCGCGCCCATGTGGGTCGGGCCACGTTCTACGGCCTCTTTAAAAGCAAAGATGACCTGCTCGCTGAGCTCGTGCGCGATATCTGCACCCATGCCCTCGACAATGACGGTACGCCCCTCAATGACCCACTCGTACAGGTCGAGCATATCCTCAACAACCTCTGGGATCGTCGCCAGGGTGTACGAGCTCTCGTAGCCGGCGCCGGCTCACGCGTCTTCGCCGACAGCCTCCGCAAGACCATCATGGCCCGAGCAGCCGAAACCGTCCCCAACGACCCAAACGGCCCCGCCGCCACCATGGATCGCAGCTTCCTACTGCACCACATAGCCTCAAGCTTCGTAGGAATGGTCCAATGGTGGGCCTGGCACAACTTCCAAGCAGATAAGGCCGACGTAGCCAAAGACTACTTGTCAGCCATAAAGCCCCTCTTCACCTAAGTAAGAAGCTCATTCCAAAGCATCGCCCCAACCCAGGCCGCCACGCATCCCAAAGCGTCACTCGCACTTCAACGCCCCCAGCAGCAACAAGCCCCTCCCATCCAAATTCAGATATATATGTTGGGTTGCTTGTTCCAACGCGACTAAGATCCCGCAGCTGGCCGCATGGGGTAACTTCCCAGCGCATTCCGCAGGACGCAAAAAGGCTCGCCGCACGAAGTGCGCAGCGAGCCTTTTTGCATGTCCGAGGACGCGCTGGGAAGTTACCCCATGCGGCCAGCGGACAACTATGTAGCCTTGGACTAGAACATGCCCAAGAAACCGTGCACAAACAGTGCGGCCAGAGCGGCACCGATAAACGGAGCGATGCCAGGAACAAGCAGGCCGTACTTCCAGTTGTTGTCAGCCTTGTTCTTGATCGGCAGCACCTGATAGGCCATGCGAGGACCAAGGTCACGAGCCTGGTTCATGGCGAAGCCGGTGATGCCGCCCATGCCCATGCCAACGGCCCAAACAATCAGGCCGACGCAGATGGCGAGCATCAGAACGTTCTCGCCAGCGCGGCTAGCGGCAGCAAGGATGGCGCTGATGAACACGAAGGTGCAGATAGCCTCGCAGAAGAAGTTGCGGGCATAGTTGGTGCCCTCGGTGGTGGGGTTGGTCGAGAAGATGTTGCGCTGGGCAATGGGGTCGACGACGCCCTCGGAAGCCTTGAACTCATCGGCATACATAAGCCAAGCGATTACGGCGCCCACAAAGCCGCCGAGCATATCGGCAATCATGAAGGGGATGCAGCTGCTCCACGGCACCAGGCCTACGATGCACTGGGCAAGCACCATAGCCGGGTTCATGCACACGGCGCCGCCAAAGACAAACAGGCAGACCGAGATGCCAAAAGACCAGGTGGTGATGGCAAACATATGGCCGGAGCCCTGATACTTAGTGCCCTTGAGCACGGTATCGCAGTGCACGCCCACGCCAAAGATGATCATGAGGGCCGTTGCGCCGAATTCGCAGAGGAGTTTGGTAAGCATAAAACCTTATCTTTCTTGTCGGTTATAAACGATTCGTTTAGGCCGCGTACTAGTGCTGCGCGACGACAACGCCCAGGCCATCGGGAATGACGGCAACCTTGGCATCGGCACCCTTCATCTCAAAGGCGAGCTTGAGCGCCTCCTCGAGGGTGTTGACCGGCGTCATGTGCATATCCTTGATCATCTGGTGATCGCACAGGTCGGTGACCATGATCACGGGGTGATGCGCCAGGATGCGGGCAAAGATCTGACTCGTCCACTGGTCGGGCAGGGTCTCGTCCTTAGGACGGTCGATGCAGGCGCGCTCAAACTCTGCCGGATCGTTGTCGGCGATGTTGTGATAGAAGCCCTCGCCACCGTGACCGTCGGCGCAACCGGCGACATCGATGATCACGCCGCCCTCGGGAAGCGTGGCCTCGGCAGCGCACATGCCCTTCACGGCCTGGTAGATGTTCTGGTCGAGCGGGTAGCCGCCGTTGGTGGTGATGGCAATCTCGCACTCGACGGGCTCAACGCCGGCAAGGCTCTTCACGAACTCGCAGCCGGCCTCGTGCGCCTTGTGGATGTCGCCGGCAAAGGAGCCGATGACCTCGTGCTTGCCGTTGAGCACCACGTTCAGCACAAAGGCAAGGTGAGCCATCTCGGCAGCGGCAAACATGTCCTCGCTCACGTGATTGTGGCACAGGTTGCCGGCACGCGAATGGGAATCGTTCACAAACTGACCGTTGTGGTTGTACATGATGGTCTTGTAGCTGGCAATGCCGGGCAGCACGGACTTACGGCTGCCAGAGAAACCGGCAAAGAAGTGCGGCTCAATAAAGCCCTCGGCAAGCAGCAGATCGCAATCGGCCGCAATCTTGTTGATGATGCACTCGCCACCAGAAGGCAGGGTGCCGATCTTTTTCATCATGCTGTCGTCAGTCGCGACGTGCATAACGATTTCCTCGTTGGCAACGATCTCCTCGCCATACTTGTTGACGAGCTCCTCATGCGTCGACGGACGGTGCATACCCGTAGCAACCAAAATACGAACTCGAGCCTCGGGCGCAGCGGAATGGATGTGATGCAGCAGAATAGGCATCGTCACACGCGAGGGAACGGGGCGCGTATGGTCGGAGCTGATGATGACAATATCCTTCTTGCCAGCACAAAGCTCCTCGATCGAAGGCGAGCCATAAGGGTTGGCAAGCGATTCCTCTACCAGCTCTTCCTGCGATTTTGTGGTCTTAAACTCGTTTTGATGACCTTCCATCACACCCGCGAAGTTCTTATCCTCGAGCTCCAGATGCAACGTCTTGTGGTCAAACGGCAGTTCACATTCAAACAATGACGAGCGCCCTCTTCCTTTCAACTGACACACTAGATAAACCGTTGGAAGGATACGCCGCTCACCGAAAAACACCACCGTCCACCGACTCATTAACACAACGTTCATATTTGACCCGCAACAAAACGGCCGCCACCCCAAAGGGAACTGGAGTCGCTCATAAAGCCGAGTGCGCGCACGCGCGCACGTTCGAGGCCAGGGGGCGGGCGACGCTAGGGATATTCGAGTACATCGAATGCTTCTACAGCAGGGTCCGCATGGCTCGCCGGGCCGTAATCCTCCGCCATCCTCCTGCGGGTTTCGGTTAGGCCGCTCGCCTGCTCTTTCGTGAGGAAGCAGGCGAGGACGGTACTTGCTCAGATCAGGAAATCTTCTTTGTTTTCAATCAGAGAGTTCACAGATTGCAAAGGGGATGCCGTGTGCAGGCATCCCCTTCTCCTAGCAAAGCGATATTCGTATACCGAATCGCATATACCGGTAATTGTCATATTAGCTCCCCGCTCTGATTGCCTCGATTCACTTGTGAGCGCAATCGTTTCGTCGGAGCAGATCCATCTCAGCCAAATTTCACGCTGACATGCAGGATTTGATTTGACCGCAGGGAGTATTCCAGAGAGTAGGAGTGCATCTCATTTTCCTCAGGCGCGTTTTTCTTGAGTGCGGAAACGGAAATGATACGCCCCGCGGATCTCGAGTCCTCTTTCGCATCCCCCAAGGGAACATAGTCTCCTTCCGAGGTCTTCTCCCCTACAGAATAACTATAGTCATTTGCATCAAAAGAAATGCCATACTCTTCGGAAATGATTTGGTTAGCCGTCGCAACCGTCTGTTTCTCCCTTTCCGAAGGAATCGATTTTGCGATAGCGCAACCAACCAAAAGGCAAGAACCTGCTAAAGCGAATGCAGCCAATGTAAACATGAGCGTCCTGAATTTCATCGTTTATTCCAATCTGCCGGTTCCTTATCAACTGATCGATTTGGATGGAAGGAACAGCCAGAAACCGGCAGGCGTCCCTTCTTCAGAAAGCTACCAAAGACGGTCTAACGCGCCTTCGCTCCGAATGCGGCATTCGCAACGGACGACGCGTAGGAGGTCGTCGCGAGAGCGCAGCAGACGAAGCCCGCGACCAGCGCGACCAAAGTAAATCCGATACCGGGACCGATGATCTCGACATCGGCGGAGAGGGCGACCGCCGCGATGCCCACCCAGAGGTACGCGAGCGCGACCGCGAGGGGCACGGCGAGAATCCGAAGCGATGCCGACCGGCACACCTTCTCCAGTCCCCTCCTCGATAGCCCGAGCTTCACGACGGGTCTCATGCGCACGCCCTCCTCGAACGCCCTCGCGTTCAGGCGCGAGTAGGCGAGGCTGGCGGACGCGAGCAGGAACGACACGCTCAGCATGCTCCCCAGGTACAGCATGAGGCTGAACTGCACGCGGTCCGCCTCGTAGTAGCCCCTCGCGAGAACCAGAGAAACCGCGCCTTCCCTGGCGTAGTCCACGATGTCAGCGATTGCCGCAGTCAACTCGGAATCGGACTCCCATCCCTCGTAGGTGTATGCATGCACCTGCGTCTCATCACCGCCGAATCCCGCCGCTTCGTAGTCAGCGTCGTCGAGTACGGTGACCGAAGACGCGTACCCGTCGAGCAGGACGAGCCCCTCCCCGCGCATCACGTCAAGGTCCCCCAGGGCGTTCTCGACCGACGCCGGAACCCCGCTCGGATCGAAGCTCTTCGAACCAGGAAGGAGAAGCACCTCGCCGGAATCCAAGGAGATTTGATTGCGACCCGCGACGGCGGCGGACTCGTTGTAGGATCTCTCGCTCATGACTGCGTTTCTCGCGTCGTCCGCCCAGGAGAATCCGAAGACGGACCCCACGAGTCCCGGCTTTTTCGCAAGGGCGGACTCGAGCATCTCCACATGGTCAGAGACGGGCACGTCGTCGCCCCTCGCGATATAGCTGACGGGATACGGGACTATCTCCTTCGTCTTCTCGAGCGCCCCGTCGGACAGGGTGAAAAGCCCGACGAGCGCGAAGAACGAGAGGGAGCAGAGCACGGCGGTGACGGTCATCGACTGAAGGTTCCCTTTCAGGGACTCCTGAAACGCGGCGGCCTTCAGCATGGACAGCCCCTCGTAATGCGCTCCTGTCGATCTGCGCCTCGAGAGCCCCACCGCGAAACAAAGATAGAACGCGAGGAACGTTCCCGACGCAAGAAGGCCCACGCCGCCCAGAACGAGGGCGAAGCTCCATACGATGCTCGCATCGCCTTGGCCCATGGCCAGCCCCGCAACAAGAAGCATCGCGCATGCGACAGCCGTAAGAACGGCCGCCTTCACAGAGGGCTTCCCCTCCGCAATGCGATCGGCGTCGAGCAACTCCCCCACGCTCTTCCTGGACAGTCCCCTCGCCCCAAGGAGGCCGGAGAGGAAGAATACAGCGAGAAACGCCGCAACAGTCGCAATAGCGGGCGCTACAGGCAGATAGAAACCAAACGCGACGACGCCCATGGCCCTGCCCGCGGCCATCAGGAACAGCTTGAGGAACGCGGTTCCCAGGACGATGCCCGCGACAATCGCGGACAGCCCGATGATCACGTTCTCCGCGAGCACGATCCTCCTCAACTGCTTCTTCGAGGCGCCCGACATCGCCATCAAGCCGAACTGCCTGCTCCTAGCCCGCAGGAAGCACGACTCCGAATACGCAATAAAGGCGAGCGAGAACGCCGCGACGAGTGCACCCGACGACGCAGAGATGATCCCGATCGTGCTCTCTGCGTCCGCCCTGCCCATCTCGGGATGCAGGGCGAGGCACACGAACAGGAAGAAAGCCGTGACCGCGAAAACGGAATTGGCGAAATGAAGCGCGTAGTCCCTCCAAGACCTCAGAACATTGTTCCTGGCGATGTCAAGCAATGTCATGCTCAACACCTCCGAGCTGGTTCATCGCGTCGATGATCCGCTGATGGAACTCCTTCTGCCAAGCGCCGCGGTTGATCTCGAGGTAGATGCGGCCGTCCTGAAGCACCAGGACCCTGCTGCAGTAGTTCGCGACCAGCGGCTCGTGCGTGACCATGAGCAACGTCGCCCCTGCCCTGTTCATGTCCGACAGAAGGTGCATGACCTGCCCCGTCGACGCGGAGTCGAGACTTCCCGTTGGCTCGTCGGCAAGCAAAAGCGACGGGTTTGCCACCACCGCGCGGGCGATCGCGACGCGCTGCGCCTGGCCACCCGATATCTCGTGGGTCCTCTTGCCGAGAATGGATGCGATGCCTAGGTCGCGCGCGAGCTCCTGTGCGCGAGCGCGCGATTTTTCCGCCGGCCACCCGTCGAGCGCGAGGGGGAGGATGATGTTCTCCTCGACCGTGAGCGTATGGACCAGGTTGAAATCCTGGAACACGAAACCCATCTTCCGGAGTCTGAATTCCGCGAGTTTCTCATCTCCTAATCCGTGAGGATCGACCCCGTCGACCCGCACCGTGCCGCGCGACGGCTTGTCAACGGTCGAAACCACGTTGAGCAGCGTGCTTTTTCCGCTGCCCGAAGGGCCCATTATCCCCACGAACTCGCCTTTGGCGACACTGAGGCTGACATCCTCCAGCGCGGTGTAAGGCGAAGCGCCCTCGTACGTCTTCCAAAGGGAGGAAACCTCCAGCACGTTCACCTGCGACTCCTTTCATTCAAAGAACTACGAACCGCATGCTACCCCGAGGCGAAAGGGCTTTGAATCGATGAACGTGTCGCGAACATGTCAGTTCTGTCACCTTTGTGGCGCATTCGCCGCAGGAAGCAGCAATCGAGCCGCAGTGCCGCCCCCATCGCGCTGGGAAAGCGAGAGCACCGCCCCCATGGCGTCAGCCGCCTTCTTAGCCAGAAACAAACCGATTCCCGTCGAGGCTTCCCCTCTTCTGCCGTTCGCCCCCGTGAAGAACGGCCGGAACACCCGTCCCACGTCCTCCGGGGATATGCCGCATCCTTCATCCTCGATGGACACTTCGATGCTTTCTCCGTCGTAGGAACTCGCGATGGAGACGAACACGCGGGACGAACGCGGGCTGTATTTCGCCGCATTGGTAAGAAATTGGTCGAGGATGATTGAGATGAGCTTCTCGTCCCCATAGGCGAGAGCATCTCCATCGACGCTCAGCGAGGGAAATACCTCCCGTTCGATGAAAAGATCGCGAACACCGTTGACGGCGTTCCGGGCGAGGCGCGCGACGTCGACCTTCCCTATCCTCAGATCGGTCTCGGGGGAATCGACGCGTACCACCTGAATCAAGGAGTCGAGGCTGCGGTCGAGCTCCCTCGCCGCGCTGCCGAGGCGCTCCATATCGGCATCGGCGCCCCTGGATTCCGAAATAAGGCGAATCACGGCGATCGGTGTCTTGGCGTGGTGCACCCACGATAAGACGAGCGCATCGCGCTCGGATCGCTCATCCGCAAGGCGATGAGCCTCCCTTGAGCACGCTTCCTCCGTTCTCGAGGCCGCCATCCTGGCCCATCGCTCCACAGGGATCGAGCCTCCGAGCCTCCTCCATTCGATCGGGTTGGACTCCCTGATGGCCCTTTCGGCTTCGGAATAGAAACCCCAGGATCTCGCGAGGTGCACGGCGAACAGAACGAAAAGGAGAAAGAGGGAAAGGACGAGGAAATAAGGCCAATCGACTGCCAGGGACCCTCCGTCCAAAAGCAGCATGCAGGCAAGAGGGGCCAAGGAGGCCGCCATCACGACGAATGCCGTCCATGCTGAATCGCGCAGGAAAAGGGACACGATCCGCAACGCCCTCATTTCTCCTCCTCGGGCATCTCAAGCACGTAGCCAACGCCCCTGACGGCCCTGACTTCAGCGTGGGACCCAACCTGGGCGAGTCGCTTCCGTATCCTCCCTATAACGACGTTCAGCGTGTTGTCCTCCACGAAGCACTCGTCGTCCCATACCTCCCTAAGCAGGCGGGCGCGGCTGACGACGCAGCCGCCGTCGCCGACCAGAAGCCTGAGGGCCATCAGCTCTGTCTTGGTGAGCTCGGCTTCCCTGCCTTCACAGGCAATCGTCATCTTGCGATCGGAAAGACGCACGTCCCCGTAGGAAAGGAGATCCTCCTCACCGCCCGACAGCTCCCCGTACGCACGGCGGAGCTGGGCTTCTATCTTCGCTTTGAGGATATCGAGCGAAAACGGCTTGCAGACAAAGTCGTCGGCGCCCCGCATAAGGGCCAGAATTTGATCCGCCTCGCCCGACTACGCGGAGATGAACAGGATGGGGCATCGGCTTTCTCTTCTGATGAGGTCGCACCAGTGATATCCGCTGTTTCCAGGGAGGCCTATGTCGAGCAGGACCGCATGCGGCGCGAAAGAGCGGAAGAGGTCCATCACGTCAGCTCGCCCGTCGGAAACCGCCGTCGCGTACCCGAAACGTTCGAAATGCTCGGATACGATAGAGGCTAGGTTCTCATCATCCTCGACAACGAGTATTCTTTTGTGTTTGCAAGTGAAGCCCGATTCTTTATTCATCTTGCTCCCCATAATCCTTACAGTTCGCACAAAGACATTATGAACCATTTCTCTGATAGCAATGAGTCGGCGGTTTTATTGGAGAAGATACGTTCCGGGACTGTTGGCAATTAAAAGGAGCATGCTCGCGGTGCCCCGCCTGTCCGAGGAGTGGGCGCTCGAAAAGAGACGGCGCGAGAAAGAGAACAGGGAAAGGCTGCGGCAGGAGGAGAGGCTCAAGAGGAGGGCCCGCCATAGGCTTACTTTTAGGCACACTCCGCAGGACGCAAGAAGCCCTCGCCGCACTCCACATTAGGCGCGAAGCCCTTTCAAAGGCGCGAAGCGCGCCATTCTTCCCTCTACCCCGTAATCCGCCGAAGACCGGACATCGCAGGGCCCGCCATAGGCTTACTTTTAGGCACACTCCGCAGGACGCAAGAAGCCCTCGCCGCACGAAGTGCGCAGCGAGGGCTTCTTGCATGTCCGAGGACGTGCCTAAAAGTAAGCCTATGGCGGGCCCGAACGACTCCAGGGCTATCGATTACCCCGTGTTTTGCAGTCCTGCCGAGACGCCGGTCACAGTCGAAAGAATCAGGCTCATGTACTCGGCCTTCTTCTCCTCGGCCATCTCGTCCTGGTTCATACGCACCTCGCGAAGGGCGCGAACCTGGGCGATGGACAGGGCGTCGACATAGGGGTTACGTACACGGACGGCGCAGCCGAGCACGCGACGGCGCTGCAGCGGCCACTCGTCACCGACGATGGCAAGGACCCACTTACGGGTGAGCTGCATCTCGGTGAAGACCTTCTCGGACAGATCCTGGCGATCGCCCAGGTGCAGATACATCTTGGCGATGCGCTGGTCGGTCTTGGCGATCGACATCTCGATGTTGTCGATAAAGGTGCGGAAGAACGGCCACTCCTGGTAGGCAGCCTTAAGCTGGTCAAGGTCGCCCAACTGCTCGCAGGCGGTGCCCAGGCCGTACCAAGCGGCCAGGTTAATGCGTGCCTGGCTCCAGCTGAAGATCCACGGAATGGTACGCAGGTCGTCGAGCGACTTGGCACCCAGGCCGCGCTTGGCGGGACGAGAGCCGATCGGCAGCAGACCGACCTCGGTCAACGGCGTCACGGTCGAGAACCACGGTGTAAAGTCCTCGGTGTTCAGCAGGTCCAGATAGCGCTCGTGGCTTGCGGCATTGAGCTTCTCGGCCATATCCCAGAACTTCTGCGTGGTCTCGGTGTTGGTCTTCTCGACACTCGGGGCCGACTGCAAAAGCGTTGCGGCGGCAACGGACTCAACATGGCGCTGAGCCAGCGTGCGGTTGCCGTAACGGGCA
>DBEYTJ010000119.1:0-2270 GCA_048181065.1 Collinsella sp. | reverse complement strand
GCGTGCTCTCCCCGCCGAGAACAAGGTCGTTGTCGAGGGCGTTTCGGTCGTCAAGAAGGCCGTCAAGCCCAACGCTGCCAACCAGCAGGGCGGCATCGTTTCGCAGGAGGCTCCCATCGACGCCTCCAACGTCAATCTCGTCTGCCCCGAGTGCGGTAAGGTTACCCGCGTCGGTCACGAGAAGGACGGCAAGAACAAGCTGCGCGTCTGCAAGAAGTGCGGCCACAAGTTCTAAGCTGCCCGCAACACCAAGTTGCTAGCAAAGGCCCGGATGCCCCACGGCATCCGGGCCTTTTTCTATCCCCACTCATTGGGGACCACTCATTGGGGACAGACTTAAATGAGTGCTGTCGGCAGCTGGGGGACGTTCCCCATGTGCCGGCAGTTTGGGGCGGTCCTTTGATGTCCGATGCCCCAGGAGGGGTTGAGTAATACAGTCTGCTCTGTCTTTAGGGCTTTGGTGTTTCTTCCCTTTATGTTTTGCAAGGATTGTCGCATGCGCATTTACGCGCATAGCCTTGCGCGATAATGCGCACAACCGCGCAAACATTAGCTAACTATCGCTAAATACTGTCCGATAAGTAAATAAACACGCAAATACAAGCAAATGCACGCGCATTTGTGCGAATATAGAGCTGTTAGAAATGAAGGACTTCCGATGACTCAGGAGGCACATGATGGCAGATTCCAAACAGGCTCCGCTCGATGCTGAGGCAGCCGCAAAGGCGGCGTTCGCATCGGTTCAGGACAAGCCGTTCCCTAACGACATCTTTACGGCACCCGAGCTTCGCTGGGCTGTGATCGGTTGCGGCGTTATCGCCAACCAAATGGCCCAGTCCCTCGCTCTGGCCGGCCGCAAGCTCGTGGGCGTTGCCAACCGCACGCTGTCCAAGGCTCAGGCTTTTGCCGAGCAGTATGGCATCGAGAAGGTCTATGACACGGTCGAGGACCTCTACGCCGATCCGAACATCGACGCCGTCTATATCACCACGCCGCACAACACACATATCACCTATCTGCGTGCCGCGCTGGCCGCCGGCAAGCACGTGCTCTGCGAGAAGGCCATTACCCTCAACTCTGCCGAGCTCGACGAGGCCCGTGCCATCGCCGACGAGCACAACGTCGTCCTTATGGACGCCACCACGGTGCTCCACATGCCGCTGTATCAGGAGCTGCGCCGTCGCATGGATGCGGGCGACTTTGGCCGCATGAACCTCGCTCAGCTCAACTTTGGCAGCTACAAGGAGTACGGCGATCTGACCAATCGCTTCTACAACCGCAACCTTGCCGGCGGCGCCATGCTCGACATTGGCGTGTATGCCCTGTCCGTCATGCGCCTGTTTATGGCGAGCCAGCCCGTCGAGGTCGTGTCTCTGGGTAACACCTGCGAGACCGGCGTGGACGTTGCAGGCGGCATCGTCTGCCGCAATGCCGAGCAGCAGCTGGGCGTCGTGAGCCTTACGCTCCACTCCAAGCAGCCAAAGCGCTCGGTTATCAGCTTTGACAATTGCTATGTCGAGGTCAACGAGTATCCGCGCGCCGATCACGCGACGATCGTGTGGACCGCGGACGGTCATCGCGAGGAGGTCGCCGCGGGCACCGAGGCTTATGCCCTGTGCTACGAGATGGCTGACCTCGAGCAGGCCGTCGCCGGCGATGATTCGAAGCGTGAGCTTCTGGATTATGCTTCTGATGTGATGGAGCTCATGACCAAGCTCCGCGCCGATTGGGGAGTCGTCTACCCCGAGGAGGAGTAAGCGATGCTTGCGGAAGATAGGCTCAACGCAATCGTGTCGATGGTGCAGCAGGCCGGCTCGGTTACCGTGCCGGAGCTTGCTGAGGCCCTGGGCGTGACGGCGTCTACCATTCGGCGCGACCTGCAGACGCTCGACCGCGCACACCGTATCGCCAAGGTACACGGAGGCGCGACGAGTCTGGAGCGCGCGCACGTGACGCGCGACCTGACGATCAGCGAGCGCAGCGATCTCCATAATGATGACAAGGAGCGCATCTGCGCCCGTGCGGCGGCGCTTGTGGAGCCCGAGAGCTTTGTGTATATCGATTCGGGCTCCACGACCCTCAAGCTCATCGAGCATCTTCCGTGCCTTGAGGGCGTCACCTATGTGACCGATTCCGTGCTCCATGCTCAGCATCTCGCTGTGCGCGGCATGCGCACCGTGGTGCTGGGCGGCGAGCTTAAACCCGAGACCGAGGCGCTCGTTGGCCCCGATGCTCTGGCAACCCTAGACCGCTACAACTTTAACTGCGGC
>DBEYTJ010000118.1:0-14348 GCA_048181065.1 Collinsella sp. | reverse complement strand
CGAGCAGCTCGGCTGTTTCGGGTTGCAAACCGGAGTGCTCAGAGATGAATAGTTCAATCTGTGCTTGCATAAGGGCGAGCGGGGTGCGCAGCTCGTGTGCCGCGTTGCCGGTAAACTGACGCTGCGCAGAGAACCCTTCGCTAAGACGGGCGATCATGTCGTTGAAAGAGGCGCTGCATCGTTGTAGCTCGGTGGGCACATCTTCACTGAGTCTGATTTCGCTTAGGTTGTCAGGCTGCACGCGCTCAACCTGGGCTGCAAAAGCCCGCAGCGGTTTGAGTGCACGGCCGCTCACAAAGTATGCCAGCACGCCGCCAAGGAGTGTGACTCCAGCCGTGATGTACCAGGTCGTCGTGCCAAAAGACTCCTGTGCGTCGTTTACGACGATCGTGACCTTGTCATCGGGGGTCGCTTTCGTCGGGTCGAACGCCTGGGGCGAATCTTCGCCGGCAGTGGTAAAAGCCGAGATGTTACTGCCGATGGCATCCATGTAGCGCATGCCCGTATAGCCGACCAGGCAGTTCGTCAGCACGCATGCTGCACACGTGAGCAGTGCCGTCATAATCGTTATGCGCCATTGCAGAGAAAGCCCTTTCATTCGCCATCCTCCATAACGTAGCCCTCTCCAATACGATTGCGAATCGGGTCGTATCCCAAAGCGCTGCGTAGCTTTTTGCGGAGTGACGAGATGTGAACGCGGGTTGCGTTGCTAAAGCTGTTCACGCTGCTATCCCAAACGTGCTCGATAAGCTCCTCTTGACTTACCGGACGCCCCTGATTAAGCATCAGGTATTCCAAGATTCCCGTTTCCTTGCGCGTAAGAGATAAGGCCTCGCTGTCCACGGAAGCGATGCGCGCCTTGGTGTCAAAGCTGAGCTTTCCGCAGGTTAATACTATGTCGCTTTGTGCGAAGCGTCTGAGGGTGAGGCTGCGGATCCTTGCCGCAAGCTCGTCCAGATGAAACGGCTTGGTGAGGTAATCGTTGGCGCCGGCATCGAGTCCGGCGACTTTATCTGACACTTCGCCACGTGCGGACAGAATCAGTACCTTAGTCTCGCAGTCAGTTTTCCTAAGTTCCCTGAGTACGGTCATGCCGTCGATGCGGGGAAGGTTGAGGTCGAGTACCACGAGGTCGAAGGCCTCAACGTCCAGTAGGTCGAGCGCCTCCTGTCCGTCGTGACAGCAGTCGACACTGTACGCCAAGTTCCGCAAGCTGCGCGCGATTGCGTCGCACAGCGCCCGCTCGTCCTCGACGATCAAAATACGCATAACAGTCTCCTTGCACATTTCAAATCGCGCTTAACACGGATTTTATAGCCGATATGGTCCAATGGTCGCGTAACGAAAGGAGTGGTCAGGTTGTTCAAAGCGGTAAAACCCGTGGTACAGGTCGCTTTGTTGATCGTCGGAATTGCCATGGTGTGCTTTGGCGTTATGCGTGGCGAGGCAGATGCCGTGCTGGCCAAAGCGATTAGGCTGTGCTTGGAGTGTATCGGAATTGGATAAAAGAGAAAACACTGCGTCGCATGTTTTGGCTCGATTTCGCGGATTCATTCAGGCGGCGGCGACGCTGGTCACCAACATTCACCTGCCAAACTTTGCCAAAGGCGGCATCTATCAGGGCGCGGGAAAAACAGTCTGCGTACCCGGGCTTAACTGCTATTCGTGCCCCGCGGCATCGGGTGCGTGCCCCATCGGGTCGTTCCAGTCGGTAGTAGGTTCATCCAAGTTCAACTTTTCTTACTACGTCACCGGTACGCTCATTTTGCTCGGCGTGCTGCTGGGGCGCTTTGTATGCGGCTTTCTGTGCCCGTTTGGCTGGCTGCAGGAGCTGCTTCACAAGATTCCCGGCAAAAAGCTTTCGACAAAAAGGCTCAAGGCGCTTACGTATATCAAATACGTTGTGCTGCTATTTGCTGTGGTATTGCTGCCTGTGCTGGTGGTTAACGACGTGGGCATGGGCGACCCGTTCTTTTGTAAGTACGTCTGTCCTCAGGGCGTGCTCGAGGGCGCCATTCCGCTGGCCATTGCCAATGCCGGCATTCGATCTGCGTTGGGACATCTCTTTACTTGGAAACTTGCCGTTCTCATTGCCGTGGTAGTACTGAGCGTTTTGTTCTACCGCCCCTTCTGCAAATGGATTTGTCCACTCGGCGCATTCTATGCGCTCATGAATAAGGTGTCCTTGTTGGGGATTCAGGTCGACGCGTGCAAATGCGTCTCGTGCGGCAAGTGTTCAAGGGTTTGTCAGATGGACGTTGATGTGGTCCGGGCGCCCAATCATGCCGAATGTATCCGGTGCGGAAAGTGCATCGGGGCCTGTCCCGTCGATGCCATCAGCTATCGCTATGGCCTAGATGTGTCGGCGGAAAAGCTCCCCTTGACCGCCGATAAAAAGTAAACAAGCTTCGACAAAACGGAGGAATGACTATGAAGCTTTCTAAGATTGCGGCCCTGTTTATGGTGCCGGTATTGGCCTTGTGCCTTGTGGCATGTTCGGCGCCCGGTGGCAATGCGAGCGAATCTGCGAGCTCCGATCCTAAGATTGCAGAACTCACTGCGCAGAAGCCGACCAATGCCGACGAGGCCGCCGAGCTGTATGCGAAGCTCATGCAGAAGGAGAACGAGATCTTTTCGAGTGATAACGCGCTGTGGGAAAAGGTATTCAATGCGGCAAATAAAGACTCGGCAATGATTGAGGACGGCAGCAATTACGGCGATTTTCTGCTCAAGACCATCGACGGTGCCAAGGATGAGTTCACGGCGGATGAGCTTAAGACGCTCAAGGCCGGTGCACAGCAGATCAAGGAGATCGAGGACAAGCTCGAGAGCTTGGAGAAGGAGTTCCCCGGCTGTGGAAGCACGCCGAGCGCAGGCGAGAGCGTCGACGCTTCGACCGCTGGCATGACGGCCGGTGCCAATGCTTCGAGCGAGGCGACGAAGTTCCCCAGCTTTACGGGCAAGGACCTGGATGGCAACGACGTGAATAGCGACGAGCTGTTCTCTAAGAACAAGGTCACCGTCATGAACTTCTGGTTCACCACTTGCAAACCGTGCGTGGGCGAGCTGGGCGATCTTGAGAAACTGAATCAGGAGCTTGCCAAGAAGGGCGGCCAGGTCGTGGGTGTCAATTCCTTTACGCTCGATGGCAACAAGGGCGAGATTGCAGATGCCAAGGACGTGCTGAGCAAGAAGGGCGTGACATATAAGAACATCTGGTTCAAGTCGGATAGCGAGGCCGGTAAGTTTACGTCAAATCTGTTCTCGTTCCCGACAACGTATGTCATCGATCAGAATGGCAACATCGTAGGGGATCCAATCGTGGGAGCCATCAGCTCCGCCGAGCAGCGCGCAGCACTCGACAAGCTTATTGACCAGGCGATTGCGAATAGCGAGCAGTAAAAAACGCGTAAGGCGTAGCGAGGATCGCGCGCCGCTGTGCAGAGTAGTCCGCTGCCTTTCAAGATAATCTCCACCATACAGAGGTCTCGCTCGGGACCTCTTCTTTTAGGCGCCGTCCCGTTCGTTTTTTGGCGCGGTTCGTTACATTCCTCACTGGTTCCGGCAAAAAATGGGGATAGAGTAGGACAAACGCGTCGAATACGAACGGCGGGGGGAGAGCGGGTGAACGTGCCCGCGTGGGAGAGGTTGCCGTCCATGCTGGAGCTCAAAGGAATTTGCAAAAGGTACGTTACGCAGTCGTTTATGCAGGTGGCGCTCGACAGCGTAAGCCTGTCTTTTCGCGATAACGAGTTCGTGGCCATTCTGGGTCCCTCGGGCTCGGGCAAAACTACGATGCTCAACGTTATCGGTGGACTCGATCATTTCGATTCTGGCGACCTGCTGATCGACGGCATATCGACCAAGGACTTTCACGATCGCGATTGGGATGCCTACCGCAACAACCGCATCGGCTTTGTGTTCCAAAGCTATAACCTCATTCCGCATCAGACCATTTTGGAAAACGTGGAGCTGGCGCTCACGCTCACGGGCGTGGGACATGCCGAGCGCCGCCAGCGTGCGCGCGAGGCGTTGGAGAAAGTCGGCCTGGGCGAGCACGTTAACAAGCGCCCGAGCCAGCTTTCGGGCGGACAGATGCAGCGCGTGGCCATCGCCCGCGCCCTGATCAACGACCCCGAGATCGTGTTGGCAGACGAGCCGACCGGCGCCTTGGATTCCACAACGTCCGTGCAGGTCATGGACTTGCTCAAGGACGTGGCGCGCGACCGCCTGGTTATTATGGTCACGCACAATCCCGAGCTGGCGTATCAATACGCCACGCGTATCGTCAACCTGGCAGACGGCAAGATCACCGACGATTCCGATCCTTTCGATGTCGCTGACGCCACGCGCCGCGAGGCCAAGCCTACGCGCAAAACCTCGATGAGCTTTGTGACGGCGCTGGGGCTTTCTGCCCGAAACCTCATGACCAAAAAGGGTCGCACGGCCATGACTGCCTTTGCAGGTTCGATTGGCATTATCGGTATCGCGGCGATTCTGGCGCTGTCCAACGGCGTAAACGGCTACATCAAAAAGGTCGAGGAGGATACGCTGTCGAGCTATCCGCTCACCATCTCCAAGCAGGATTACGACCTGTCGTCCATGATGGGCGGACAGGGGGCCACGGATGATGGCTCGCCTGAAAACGTGGATTCGTCCGACGACAGTGCCGGCGGCAAGGCTCAGGGAACCGATAAAATTCCTGTGGTTACGGCCGTAAAGGATATGTTTGCAAGCGTTAAGTCCAACGACATGACGAGCTTTAAGGCATGGCTCGATGCCGGTGGCGACGGCATCGATAAAGAGGTCAACGCCATTCAGTACGGCTACGGTGTATCGCCGGTTGTCTATCGTGCCGGTAAGGGCGATGAGAAGCCCGTCCGGCTGGTGCCCAACGCCATGACCGAGGCCATGAGTGGAGGCGCGAGCTCGGCGGCAACGGTGAGCATGGAATCCATGGGAACCTCGGTCTTTAACGAGATGATTGACGACCAGAGCCTGCTCGACAGCCAGTACGATGTCGTCGCCGGTCATTGGCCTGCGTCTGCTAACGAAGCCGTAATGGTGCTTTCGAGCCGCGGCACGGTGGGTGACTACACGCTCTACAGCATCGGCGCGCTGGATATCGATGAGCTCAACGATCTGGTTAACAGCGCCATGGCGGCTGACGGTGGGGTCGAAGCGCCCGAGACCGGCGCCTACTTTACCTACGACGATGCGCTGTCTACCACGTTTAAGGTGTTGTCGCCGGCCGATGCCTATCGCAAAAACGAAGAGACTGGCATGTGGACTGACATGTCTGGCGACGCCGACTTTATGGCAGCCAAGGTTGCCGACGGTATCGACGTGCACATTGTGGGCGTGGTGCGACCTAACGAGACAGCCAATGCGAGCGCGTTGTCCCCGGGCATTGCCTATACGCATGCGCTGACTCGCCAGCTTATGGAGCGCGCCGCCGATTCGCAGATTGTGCAAGAACAGCTTGCCCATCTCGAGACGGATGTCTTTACGGGCAAGTCTTTCGATGAACTGCAGGGCGAGGCCAAACAAGGAGTTGATCTAGGCAGCATGTTCAGTGTGGACGAGGCAGCGCTGAAGAGCGCGTTCTCGTTCGATGCATCTGCGCTCTCGGGTGTTGCCGGCGGTATGGACCTTTCTGGTATCGACTTATCCGGGCTGGACATTGACCTTTCGGGCGTTGGGAAGGACATCGATTTCAGCGACATTATGGCCAAAGCGCCGGCACCAGATTTCTCGGGCATCTTTGACGGCCTGGAACTCACACCCGAGCAAATGCAGCAGGTGGGAACGCTTGCCAACCAGCTGTTTGAGGGATTTTTGCAGTCGGAGCAGTTTAAGGCGTTGTCGCCCGAGGATCTTAAGGACGCGCCGAAGCTCGCCGCCGCGTTCTCGACGTATCTTGAGAATGATGCTGCGGCCCAGCAAATCCTAGTCCAGCTCAAAGCGCTCGGCGGCGATGCCCTGGCCGAGCGCCTGCAGCAGGCGATGACCGACTATGTGCAAAAGCAGCTGGCTCCGTATCTGCAGCAGGCTATGGATCAGGTGATGAAGGCGATCAGCGAGCAGATAGCGTCGACGGTATCGTCCCAGCTCAAGGCGGGCGCGGCAGGGCTCATGGACCAGATGGCGACGCAGATGTCTTCGAGTTTTGCCAACCTGGCGAGCGCCATGCACGTGGATGCGAGTGCCTTTGCTCATGCCATCCACTTCAACATGGACGCCGAGGATCTGAGTTCGCTCATGATGAGTTACGCCAAGGCGTCGAAGCTCACCTACGACAACAATCTGACCACGTTGGGCTACGCGGATGAAGCGGACCCCATCTCGGTCAAGATTTTCCCGCGTGACTTTGAGGCCAAGGAGCGCGTACTCGATCATATCGATGCGTACAACAAGCAGGTCAAAGCTGCCGGCCACGACGAGCGGGCAATCTCGTACACCGACTACATGGGCATCATCATGGGCTCGGTGACCGATATCGTGAACACCATCAGCTTGGTGCTCATCGCGTTCGTGAGCATCAGCCTGATCGTGAGCTCCATCATGATCGGCATCATCACGTACATCAGCGTACTGGAGCGCAAAAAGGAGATTGGCATCCTGCGCGCGATCGGCGCGTCGAAGCGCAACGTGGCCAACGTATTTAACGCCGAGACGTTTATCGAAGGTCTCATTGCCGGCGTCTTTGCTATTGTCGTCGTGGTGGCCGTGAGCTTCCCGGTCAATGCCTGGGCGCTTGCGGCCAAACAGGTCCCCAACCTGATGAGCCTGCCCGTGCAGGATGCGCTGATGCTCATCGCGATTTCGGTGCTGCTGACGGTTGTCGCTGGCCTGCTGCCAGCCCGCAGCGCGTCCAGGAAGGATCCCGTGGAGGCGCTGCGCTCCGAATAATGTGACAAAGGGGCAGTCCCTTTGTCACATTGAGACCCTTGCGAAATCGAGGTCTAATACTTTTCCCGAGAAGTGAACGAGTCAAAATGGACCCCCGAAGCATCGACACTTTTGAGATGCAATTTCCTGCGGTTTTGGCGTCAGAAAATGTCGATGCTTCGGGGGTCCAAAAACGGTCGTTCACTTCTCGGAAAAATATTAGACCTCGTTGTATGGGGTGCGGCTGGAGGGTGGTCATCGTTCAGTGGTTACCTCTTCCTTGTGAATCGCCTGAAGCACAAGGCATAATGCATGTGACAAAGGGGCAGTCCCTTTGCCGTATTGATCTGAGAGTAGATGTTGATGATTCTATCGTTGGCCCCCATGGAGGGGATTACCGGGCATGTGTTCCGTCGCGTGCATGCGGAGTGCTTCGGTGCGCTCGACTGCTATTACACGCCGTTTTTGCCGCCGCCGCGGGTGGGCAACCGCTTTGGCGGCAAGGCGTTTAAGGAGATCGATCCTGCCAATAACCAGGGGCTCAACGTAGTGCCTCAGCTGATGTCCAAGAACGCGGACGAGTTTGTGTGGGCGGCACAGGTGCTCGCCGACATGGGCTATCGCGAGGTCAATCTCAATTTGGGTTGCCCCTCGGGGACGGTTGTCGCCAAGGGCAAGGGCTCGGGTTTCTTGCGCAATCTCGACGAGCTCGAGGTGTTCTTGAGCGATGTGTGCGAGCGCTCGCCGTTGCCGGTATCGGTAAAAACCAGGCTGGGGCTGGAGAGCGACGACGAATACGAGCGCGTACTCGATCTGTATTGCCGCATGCCGCTGGCAGAGCTGATCGTGCACCCGCGCGTGCAAAAGGACCGTTATGCGGGCTCGCCGCGCAAAGAGTTTTATGGCGAGACGCTGGAGCGTGCTCCGTTCCCGGTCGCCTACAACGGCGATATTTTTGATCTTGAGGATATGGACGCGCTGGTGGAGGCCTATCCCGGGACACGCCATGTGATGCTGGGGCGTGGCCTGCTCGCGAACCCCGCGCTGGCTCGTATGGTCAACGGCGGTCCTGCTGTCACGGATGCTGAGCTGCAGCGTTTCCACGACACGCTGTTTGCGGCCTATGCAGAAGAGATTGGCGGCAACGCGGTCTTTCGTATGAAGGAGTGGTGGTTCTACGCCAAATGCGCCTTCGCCGATCCCGCTACCGTTCACAAGCTCGTACGCAAGACCAAAAAGGTCGACGAATACCGCGCTGCCGTCGAGCGCGTCTTTCGCGAGCAGCCACTTGCGCCCATAGCCCGCTTCCACGGCTAGCTAGTCATTGGGGACGTTCTTTAACGACTAGTCATTTAAGAACGTCCCCAATGGCTGTGTTGCACTAGAGCAGGTTCTTCTGTGCCCATGCGATGATGTCGCTCGATTCGTAGAGTGGCTTGCCGTCGATGAACAGGCAGGGAACCTGGCGCTTTCCGCCGACGGCGATGAGCGTCTGCTCGGCCTCGGTATCGGTCGAGATATTGCGCTCGGGGATGGTCACGCCGTTATCGGCAAGGAAACGCTTGACCTTTATGCAATACGGGCAGCCGGTCATAACGAATAGTGCGAGCTCATGATTAGTAGCCATAGGTCTCCAATCGGTTGCGGTTTTGATTGAAATACCCAAAGCCGCCGCGGTCTATGCGCGCGTCAACGACGACTCGATGGCCTGGACCAGAAACGCCGTGGCTCCGGCGCCGCAGGGCTTGTCGTAGTAGTCAACAAAGCGCTGGTCGGCAAGATAGCCATTGGCGAGGCCCAGGTACGCTTCGTTCTGGGGTTCGCGTCCCCAGTTGAGACCAATCCAACGACGATGCATCGCGACGAGCTTGCGAGCCTCGCTTCCATCCGCATCGCCGTCGTCCATGGCAATCGAAAGCTGGCCCAGAACAGCGCGTTCAAGTTCCTTCATGTCGTTCCATGTCTCGGGGTCCATGTCCAGCAGCGCTTCATTTGCCGCATCGACGGCTTCATCGCCATAGCGCGCCCGCGCTTCGGCGCCGTAGCGCTCCTCGTTATCCTGCACGGCGCGCCAGCGCTCCAGTTGCGGCAGGACAGCGCCCATGAGTGAGACGGCTTCGTCGAGTGACATACCGGTGTTTTGCGCCAGCCGCGGGGCACAATCCTCAATCATCGCCTCCATCGTGGTCTCGTAGGTGTACTTGCCGTGGTCATAGCACCACTTGCAGTAATGGTCGGTCGTGGCGCCCGTGACATCAGTGCCGCAGTCGTCGGGCGTGAGTATCATGCCGCAGCTCTGGCAATAGTGCTCGGGCATTTCGAGCAGGTGAGACAGGGGCTCGCCGGTTACGGCGGCGATGAGCTTCATCATGTCGATGCCCGGCGTGACCTCGTCGCGTTCCCAACGGCTGACGGCTTGGCGTGTGACGAAGAGCTTGGCGGCGAGCTGCTCTTGGGTAAGGTGATGGACGCGACGGATGGCAATGAGCTTTTCTGCAAAGGCCATAACGGCTCCTTTCTGCTGGTTGATGGCTTAAGCATACGCGGCGGCAGGCGCACTTCCAAGCAACCGTTGGTTGCACGACGGGAGACCGCGGCGAAGAATTGCGCGCAACGCCCCATGCCCCCATGCCGTACAATGACCGGCATGGAACCTATTGCACACATACATACCGACCTGCCGCAGAAGTTCGGCATTCCGCGCAACAGCTTTTTGGCGCCTCATCTGCAGGGACGCATCGTCTTTGAACCGGAATTTGCCTCCAACGCAGCAGTTGAGGGTCTGGACTCCTTTTCTCACCTGTGGCTGCTGTGGCGCTTTGAAAACGGCACGCCCGGCGGCACGGCTAAGGACATAGCCGCCGATGCCAAAACGCAGGACAGGTCCGGCACTAATGCCAAGTGGTCGAAAACCGTGCGTCCGCCGCGTCTGGGTGGAGCCGAGCGCGTGGGCGTGTTTGCCACGCGCAGTCCGTTTCGCCCGAATCCCATCGGGCTCACCTGCGTCAAGCTCGATCGTGTCGAGTTCACCGACGATGGCCCCATCATCCATGTGCTGGGGGCCGACCTGCGCGACGGTACGCCCATCTACGACATTAAGCCCTACATTCCATTTGCCGACTGTCACCCGGATGCGACCGGCGGCTGGATTGAGGATACTCCGTGGCAAGAGCTCGATGTTGAGTTTCCGCAAGCTCTTCAAGACATGGTCCCGCCCGCAAAGCTCCCCGGCTTGGTCGAGGTTCTTCGCCAAGATCCGCGCCGCGCGGGCAGCAAGCACGAGCCAAACCGCGTCTATCATCTGGCCTTCGCCGGGCTTGACATATCTTTTACGGTCGATAAAACCCAGCTAACCGTAGTCGCCGTCAACGACGCGCAAGACTAACCAGCCATTCGTCCGCACCCGTCAAATTAAGCGCCAAACCCCATGCCAAAATCGCCCGTGCTGGTGGACAATAACGCCTACCAAAACAATCACTTTGCACGGGAGTTCAGCATGAAATACGACTTTAGCTCGCTTATCGACCGCCACGGCATGGACTCCATCGCCGTTGACTCTTGGGGCGAGATCCCCGGTATGGCTCCGAACGCACCCGACGAGGGCTTCGACCGCATTCCCATGTGGGTGGCCGATATGAACTTTGCCACGGTGCCCACGGTCCAGGAGCACATCATTCAGCGTGCCCAGCATCCCATGTTTGGCTACTTTAACCCGCGTCCCGAGTACTTCGACCGCATCATCGAATGGCAGAGCCGCCGCAATGGCGTCGAGGGTTTGCGCCCTGAACATATCGGTTACGAAAACGGCGTGCTGGGCGGTGTCGTGTCGACGCTGCGCGCGTATGTCCAGCCGGGCGATGCGGTGCTGGTCCACAGCCCCACCTACATCGGCTTTACCAAGTCTATCGAAGCCGCGGGCTATCGTATTGTCCATAGCCCGCTTAAGCTCGACGACCAGGGCGTGTGGCGCATGGACTTTGAGGACATGGAGTGCAAACTCGCCCAAAACCACATTCATGCCGTGGTGTTCTGCTCACCGCACAATCCTTGCGGCCGCGTGTGGGAGCGCGACGAGATCGAGCGCGCCATGGACATCTATCGCCAGCACGATTGCGTGGTGATCTCGGACGAGATTTGGTCCGATATCATCCTGCCGGGACACAAGCATATCCCGACGCAGTCGGTGAGCGAGGATGCTCGCATGCGCACGGTTGCCCTCTATGCGCCGAGCAAGACGTTTAACCTGGCGGGTCTGGTCGGCAGCTACCACATCATCTACAACGAGACGCTGCGCGACCGCGTGTGCGCCGTGTCCAACAAGACTCACTACAACGAGATGAACGTCCTCTCCATGCACGCGCTTATCGGTGCTTACCAGCCGCAAGGCTACGAGTGGGTGGACGAGCTTAACCAGGTGCTTGCCGGCAATATCGAGTACTTCTGCGCGTATGCAGAAAAACATTGGAAGGGCGTCGCGTTTTCGCGTCCGCAGGGCACGTACATGGTGTTTCTGGACTGCACCGAGTGGTGCCGCGAGCATGGCCGCGATATTCAGTGGTTGCTCGACGAGGGGGCGCGCGTGGGCGTGGGGTATCAGGACGGCCGCCCGTTCCACGGGCCCTGCCACATTCGCGTGAATCTGGCGCTGCCGCTTTCGCGCGTAAGGGAGGCGTGCGACCGCCTGGACCGCTACGTTTTTAATGCACGGTAAGTGAGCACTGCATGCGGGGTCTTCTGCCAAGTCGGCTGGAAGGCCCCGCATGGTAAAACGCCTGTAACCATTGGACACTCGAGTGGTTTCCTTTGCTATTATTTTTAACCATTTCAGTCTGTAAACAGGATCGTCTGGAGCTCGATGAAAAGACCCCGTCGCTCGGTTGCCATTTCGTTGTTTGTTGCGCTTGCAGTGGCGAGTGCCTTTGTCATAGCGATAGCTGGCTGTTCCGGGCACAATGACGAAGCCTCGACGCCAGCATCAAAAGTCCCTGACGCCTCGCAGGCCAAGGCCGACGACCTTAAGACGCTCAACGTCGGCAGCGACCTCTATCCACCGTTTGTGTATGCCGACGAGTACGGCGATATTGTTGGCCTGGATGTCGAGATATTGACCGAGGCCTTGGCCCGCATTGGTTATAAGCCAAAATACCAGCTGATCGACTGGGAAAAGAAGAAAGAGCTGCTGGCGAGCGGCGAGCTCGATTGTGTTATGGGCAGCTTTAGCATGACGGGTCGCGAAAACGAGTATCGTTGGGCCGGCCCGTACCTTGCGAGCCGCCAGGTGGTCGCGGTCGATCCCCAGAGCGATATCTACACGCTTGCCGATCTTGAGGATAAGATCGTGGCGGTTCAGTCCACCACCAAGCCCGAGGGCATTTTGCTCAATCGCACAAATGAAAACGTTCCGCAGATCAAGGAACTCTACTGCTTTTCGGACCGTTCATGCCTGAACCCGGCGCTCGTCGAGGGCCTGGTCGACGCCATCGCCGCGCATGAGTCTTTGCTGCTCACCTACGAAAAAGACTATGGCGTAACGTATCGCATTTTGGACGAGCCGCTGCTAGAGGTCGGTTTGGGCACCGCTTTCGATATCAACGATACGCGCGGCATCGACGTCAAGCTCACTCATGCCTACCAAGAAATGCTTGCCGATGGCACCATGGAACGCCTGGTGTCAAAGTACTTCGATGACCCTTCGCCATTTTTGAATGTGGAGGGTCTGTCATGATCAATGCGCCCGACCACGCCGCTCAGGAGCGGGACAATCGTTCGGCAGGGGCATGGCTCCTTGTCGCTCTGCTGGGGATAGCGCTCTCGGTTGCTGCCGGCATGATGAGCTACGGTTGCATGACGGCCCAAGCCGAGCAGCGCTTTGCCGACGTTGTCGATTACGTGGCGACGCAGAGCCTTTCCTACGATGCATTCAACAGCGCCTATACGACCAAAAACCTGATTCGCGTTATGGAGATTGCCGGAGAGGCTGCCCGCGATATGGAGCGCGACGGTTTGGTGGATAGCGCCATGCTGGAGCAATATGCCGACCAGTTCAACGTGAGCGCGCTGATCGTGACGGACGCATCGGGTAATTTGGTGTCCGAGTCCTCGACGGGCGATGTGGGCTACGAGTCGCTCGTTACGTATCTCAAAGAATCACCCGTGCTGGAGGTGGCAACTCATCCGTTTAAGTCCTATACCGCCCGCATCACGCTTGCGGATGATTCGGTCGCAGACATTGGCTGCGTGACTCGGCAGGATGGCGAGGGCATCGTTATCGCGGTAAGGCATCAGAGCGCGAAGGCGGTTGCAAGCAATACACTCAAACTGCAGAGCTTGCTTGATGGCTATGAAACCATCGATAGCGGCAATATCGTGATCGAAAGCGACGGCAAAGTCGTTGCGACCAATGCCGTTGAACCCACCGTATTGGGCGTATTCGATCTGCCTGCGACGGACGTCTTCATTGTCGACGGTATTAAGGATCGATGCCTGGCTGGTAAGGTCAAATTGGTTAACGCCGACGGCGAGTGGTATTTGGGCACATTTGGAAAAGCGCACAAATTCTATGTGTACACCTATGCCCCGGCACGGCGTTACTTTGAGGTTGTCGCGGCTGTTGCTGCCGGCGTGCTGGCGCTCTACAGCGGTGTTATAGCCGTTGTTGTGATGGTGCGTCGCCGCGCTGATCGTCGACGTTTGACGGACTTGCTGCAGCAGGAGCGCGACTATGGCGACAAGCTGGCAAAGGCGGCGCGTGAAGCCTCGTCTGCCAACTCGGCAAAGACGGAGTTTCTGCGCCGCATGAGCCACGATCTGCGCACGCCCATCAACGGCATTCGCGGTATGGTCGAGGTCGGCGATGCCAATGCGGACGATCTGCAAAAGCAGGCCGAGTGCCGCTCAAAGATCTGGACGGCATCGGGACTGCTGCTCGACCTTGCCAACGAGGCACTCGATATGAGTCGCCTGGAGAGCGGGCAGATCGATCTGGAGCTTGTTCCCACAAACTTGATGACCCTCAACCACGCGGTGCGCGATATTCTGGAGCGCCAGGCCGAGGAGCGTCTGGTGACAATTATCTGCGACCAGCAGACGCTTAATCATCCCTATGCGCGGGTGAGCGTGACGCACCTCAAGCGCTTATTGCTCAATATTGCCGGCAATGCCGTCAAGTACAATCGCCAGGGCGGCTATGTTCGCCTGGTGTGTCGCGAGGTGGAGCCGGCGGATGGCGTCCCCGTCTATGAATACACGATCGCCGACAACGGTATTGGCATGAGCGAGGAGTTCCAACAGCGCCTCTACGAGCCGTTTTGCCGTGAGGAGCAACAGGTGGAAGGCGCTTCATCGGGAACTGGCCTGGGCGCGCCTATCGCAAAACAGTTGGTCGAGCTTATGGGCGGAACCATGAGCTTTACGAGCGTCTTGGGGCAGGGGACGACGTTTACCATCCGCCTGCCGTT
>DBEYTJ010000117.1:0-1384 GCA_048181065.1 Collinsella sp. | reverse complement strand
CATCGAGGCCATGCCGACGTCGCTGCTGTCGCCGGCTTCGACCATCACCACCACGCTCACCACGTCCATGGCAGTCTATGCCGAGGGCTCGGCCCAAGACGATGTTCTGTGGGCGCTCGGCCTGCTGCTGATGGGCATGAGTCTCATCTTCATCCTGATCATCCACTTTATCGGCCGCAAGGGGGCGAAGGCTCGTGGCTAGCACGCGTATCCACATCGACGAGGCGAGGCTCGGGCGTGTCCAAAAGCAGGACCGCTTCGCCACGGGCGTGTTGACGGCGATCGTCGCCATCGTCATGCTCATCGTCGTCTCCATGGTGGCCTATATCCTGTTCGAGGGCATCTCGACGCTGTTCCAGCCGGGCTTTCTCACGGAGCCGTCGCGCGCCAACGGAACGCAGGGCGGCGTGCTCTACCAGCTGTTCGACTCGTTCTACCTGCTGCTGATCACCCTGATCATCTCGGTGCCCATCAGCCTGGGTGGCGCGGTCTTTTTGGTTGAGTACGCACCCGACGGACCCGTCCGCGACATTGCCTCCACCGCCATCGAGACGCTGTCCTCGCTGCCTTCCATCGTTGTCGGCATGTTCGGTTTTCTGGTGTTCTCGGTGCAGCTGGGCTGGAAGTACTCCATCATCTCCGGCGCCGTCGCGCTCACC
The DNA here is from genome assembly GCA_048181065.1 of Collinsella sp. Taxonomy (GTDB): domain Bacteria; phylum Actinomycetota; class Coriobacteriia; order Coriobacteriales; family Coriobacteriaceae; genus Collinsella. Next base: position 725 of record DBEYTJ010000117.1, on the reverse strand, counting down.
ATGTTCAATATCCCCATTCTGGTGCGCGTGATCCAGCAGGCGCTCGAGGACGTGCCGCAGGCCCAGCGCGATGCGTGCCTGGCCATGGGCCTCACCCGCTGGGAGGCCACGCTGCACATCCTGATTCCCGAGGCCATGCCCGCTATCGTGACCGGCATCGTGCTTTCGGCCGGCCGCGTCTTTGGCGAGGCCGCGGCGCTGCTCTTTACCTCGGGCATGAGCTCGCCGGTTCGCCTCAACTTCTTGAGCCTTAACCTGTCGAGCCCTACTTGCGCCTGGAACGTGTTCCGCCCCGGTGAGTCGCTCGCCGTGCATATCTACAAGATCTATGGCGAAGGCAGCCCCGAGGCCCAGCAGATCGTTTGGGGTACCGCGGCACTGCTGATGATTTGCGTGCTGCTGTTTAACGTAATCGCCCGCATTGTGGGCAAGCAACTGGCAAGGAAGATGACGGCCGAATGAGCGAGATGAATGTAACGCCCGCAACCGAAGCGGCATCGTCCGACACCCGGGACTTCCTGTCGAGCGTGGGGGAGAGCGAGAAGCGCGTGCGCGTGAGCGGCAAGGCCGTGAGCGACGAGGCTGTGCTCTCCACCAAGGACGTCAACGTGTACTATGGCGACCACCATGCACTGCACAATACGTCGCTCGACTTCCACAAGGGCGAGATCACGGCGCTCATTGGGCCTTCGGGCTGCGGTAAGTCGACCTTCTTGCGTAGCCTC
>DBEYTJ010000116.1:0-3154 GCA_048181065.1 Collinsella sp. | reverse complement strand
CGGAGGGATGGCGCCTGCAGGAGCAGCGGCGGCCACAGCCGGCTTCTTCTCCTCGGGCTCCAGAGACTCGGGCTTGACGCGCACGCCAGCCTTTGCCTCAGTCACGAGATGTTTTGCGATCGCATGTGCAGTGTTCTTTGCGTCAAAGCGCTGCGAATATGCCTCGATGAGCATAGGCAGGTTGACACCGGTGACGATAGCCCAGGAATCGTGGCCCTCGATGAGTCCGCTGATCTGGTTGAACGGCGTGCCGCCCCACAGATCAACGAGGAAGAGCACCTGCTCCTGGTCCTCGAAGGAAGCGATTGCTTCCTCGACCTTGGCACGGAAGTCGTCGGGGCCCATGCTCGGCTCGAGCGAGACCACGGCTACAGACGGCTGATCGCCAAAGACCATCGAGCCCGTCTGCTTGATTCCAGCTGCCAAGTCCCCGTGGCTAGCAAGAACAATACTTACCATCACATAACCTCCTTTTTGTCTACGTATTTCCTACACGACATTAAGGAAGTATACCTGTTTGGTTTGTGGAATTATAGCTAAATTCGCAAAAGGTTGGTTTATTTGTTTAAACGTCTATGTTTGTTACAAATTGATTACGTTACCGCTTTTTGACTCATTACACGCCAAGGCGTCGCACATCAAGCCATGCATTTTACAGATACAAGCAGGCTGTTCATTAATATCGATTTTGACAAGCGCGAATGCGCTTGTACTGCCGCTATTTTGTTTAAACAGACATAACTTGACTATTAGCGTGACTTATGTTCTAGCGCAAGTAGTCATTGGGGACGTTCTTGTTTGACTAGTCGTTTAAGAACGTCCCCAACGACCAAGTTAGGCGATGTGGAGGGGGTTGGCGGCGTCGACGGCATCGGGGGCTTCAGAAGGGCCATCGGGGGCAGCGCCTGCCGGGTCCTCGTCGGGGGTCTCGATCTGCTTGATCATGACCTCCTGGCCCTGCAGCAGGTATGTCTCGCCGCTGCCGCAATGGGGGCAGGTCTTGCCGCGCTCGACCGTCGCGTAGTCGCAGCCGCACGCCTCGCAATGCGTCACGGCCTCGACAGGCTCCACAATAAGCTCCGCACCCTCGGTGATGGACTTTTTATCTGCCGCCCAGCGCCAAGCGTCGAGTAGCGGATCGGGAACAACGCCCGAGACCTCGCCCAGCAGCAGCGTCACGCTCGAAACGCGACGCACGCCATTGGCGCGCGCCACGTTCTCAACATCGCGAATGATGTGATACACAATCCCTAATTCATGCAAGGTAGAAACCTTTCCACAACGGTTGATGCGATGCAAACTCAAAGCAAGGGGACGGCGAAATCTAGTCTGCGCCGTCCCCCTACCCGCCATGGTTACCTATTTACGACCGAACTTGATTTTGATTGCACGCTTCAAAGCATACTTGCCGAGGCTTGGGAGCTTTTGCTCGTATTTGACCATCGTGGAGCACTCGGGGCGGTCGCGATCCAGATGGATGGCGTCGAACGCGCACTTGGTGGTGCACAGGCCGCAGCCGATGCACTTGTTGGGGTCGACGATCGAGGCGCCGCAACCCAGGCAACGGGCGGTCTCGGCGCGCACCTGCTCCTCGGTAAAGGTCTCGACGTACTCGCTAAAGGGCGCAGCCTTCTCGCGCTCGCGGTCGACATGCGCCACCTCGCGGCTCGCGTTGTCGTAGCCCTCGAGCACAACGTCGTCGCGGTCGAGCGCGGTGTAGCGGCGCTGGTTGCAGCCGATGGTGAGCGTGGATCCCGGCTGCACAAAGCGATGGATGGAGACGGCGGCCTCGTGACCGGCGGCGATGGCATCGATGGCAAAGCTCGGACCGGTATAGACGTCACCGCCCACAAAGATGTCAGGCTCGGCGGTCTGGTAGGTCTGGGGATCGGCAAGGGCACCCTGGCCGCGGCCAAGCTCCACCTTGGAGCCAGCCAGCAGGTCGCCCCACACAATGGACTGGCCAATCGACATGACGACACGGTCGGCATCGACACGGCGCAGATCGTTCTCGTCGTACTCGGGCGCAAAACGGCCCTCGCCGTCAAAGACACGCGTGCAGCGCTTAAAGGTGATACCGCACACACGACCGGCCTCGTCCAGGTGAACCTCCTTGGGACCCCAACCGCAGCTGATGTGTGCGCCGTCCTCGATGGCCTCGCGACGCTCTTCCTCGCTGGCGGGCATCTGCGCCTCGCTCTCCAGGCAGAACATCTCAACGTGCTCGGAGCCCAGGCGGCAGGCGTTGCGGGCCACGTCGATGGCCACGTTGCCGCCGCCCACCACGATGGTGCGGCCGGGCAGCGCGTCGATCTTGCCGCTGTTGACCTCGCGCAAGAAGTCGACGGCCACGGTCACGTCCTCGGCATCCTCGCCCGGAATACCGGCAAGGCGGCCGCCCTGGCAGCCAATAGCCACGTAGAAGGCCTTAAAGCCCTGCTCGCGCAGCTCGTCGAGCGTCACATCGCGGCCGACCTCCACGCCATAGCGGAACTCGGCACCCATCAGGCGAATGATCTCGACCTCGGCCTCGATAACGTCCTTCTCCAGCTTAAAGCTGGGAATACCGTAGGTAAGCATACCGCCCGGGCGCTCGTTCTTCTCGAATACGACAGGCTTGTAGCCCTTCTCGGCCAAGTAGAAAGCGCAGGACAGGCCGGCCGGACCGGCACCGATGATGGCGATCTTCTGGTCGAAGCCGCCGGCACGCGTCGGGGTCACCACGGGCGGGACATAGCGGGTCGCGGCGTCCAGATCGCGCTGGGCGATAAACTTCTTGACCTCGTCGATGGCCACGGCGGCGTCCACGCGGCCGCGGGTGCAGGCATCCTCGCAGCGGCGGTTGCACACACGGCCGCAGATGGCGGGCAGCGGGTTCTCGCGCTTAATGAGTGCTAGCGCCTCGTCATAGCGACCCTGCGCCGCGAGCTTCAAATAGCCCTGAACGGCGACATGCGCGGGGCAGGCCGTCTTGCAGGGCGCGGTGCCGGACTCATGCGTCTCGATGCGGTTGTCGTTGCGGTAGTTGGGCGACCACTTGGTGTGGTCCCACTTGGTGGCATCGGGCAGCTCCTGGCGCGGATACTCGGGCACCTGTCCGCCGGCCTTTTTGCTGCAGAGCTTCTGGCCGAGCTTGGCGGCACCGGCCGGGCAC
>DBEYTJ010000115.1:0-2563 GCA_048181065.1 Collinsella sp. | reverse complement strand
CAGGTGATGGTCTCGACCGGGGTGAAGCCGATCTTGTCGACGAACTCGTACATCTCCTCGATGGAGCAGGTGCCGTACGGGGTGACGAAGGAGAAGGAGTCGGAGCCGATCGTCATGACGACGCCGCGCTTCTTGGCCTCGCGCAGGCAGTCGTAGTTGCGCTGCAGCTCCTTCTCGACCAGGGTGCCCTCGTACTTGTCGTGCAGCTCGGGGACGTAGACGGGCGGATAGGTGGCGTACCAAGTGGGCAGGAAGGCGATCGTCGGGGTGAAGAAGGTGCCCTGCTCGGCCATGAGGTCCATGGTGCGCTCATCGATATCGAAGCCGTGAATCAGCTGCTCGCAGCCAAAGCGAACGGAATCGTAGGCAGCGGCGTGGTTGTTGTAGCAGTGGCTCCACACGGGGATGCCGACCATCTTTGCCTCTTCGACCACGGCCTGGATCTCCTCGGAGCAATAGTGCTGGTCGCGACCGGAGTCCCAGCGCCAGATGCCGCCACCGGTAGCCCAGATCTTGATGGCATCGGGGTTCTCACGCAGGCGACGACGGACGGCCTTGCGCAGATCCCAAGGACCGTCGACCTGGTCGCCCCAGGGGTGGGATTCCTTGTTGAGCTCCTGGGTGCAGTGGTGGGAGTCACCGTGACCGGCAACGCGGCAGAAGCCCAGGCCGGTGGCCAGAACGCGCGGGCCCTTAAAGACGCCCTTGTCGATGCAGTCACGGATCTGGATACCAAAGCGGCCGATCTCGCAGACGGTGGTGAGGCCGTGGGTGAGGCAGTCGTAGGCCTGCTTGACGGCGACGGCCTGCTTCTCGAGGAGCGGCTGCATGACCCAATCGGTGTCATCGTCGGTCAGGTTGCCCGAGAAGTGCAGGTGGGTGTCGATCAGGCCGGGAAGGACGGTCTTGCCGGCGGCATCGATAACCTCAACGCCCTCGGGAAGGTCCTGCATAGCGCCGGCGTACTCGATCTTGCCGTTGTCGTCGACGAGAACGAGGGAGTTCTCGACCGGCTCGGCACCGGTACCGTCGATGAGCTTGCCGCCAACGATTGCATACTTAGTGGACATGGTTCCTCCTTATGGATCCATATAGTGGGCGAGGCCGTGTTGGGTTAAGGCCTCACAAAGCTACCCAAGTGGTGCCGGGTTCGGTGCGCGGGAGAGAGGGCCCCGCGCACCCGATCCGCCCCGGCTAGGCGTTACTTTTTGCGGGAATTGGTGAAAGCCATGAGGGCCAGGCCAATAGCCAACCAGCCGATCACGATGCTCCACTCCACCATGTTGAGGGAGGCGGGAGAGAACGGAATCACGAGCAGGCCGATGATGATGGCGCAGGCAGCGATAGCGAGGCCGATGCCAAACTTGCCGCCGGGCACCTCGTAGGGACGAGGCAGGTCGGGCTCGGTGAAGCGCATGCGCAGGCAGGCGAGGGCGACCATGCCGCAGGAGAAGATGAAGGCGAGAGCCGACACGTTGGTCAGAGGAATGAGCATGTTCTTGCCCAGGAACGGACCGATGACGGTGATGACGCCCAGAACGACGCAGGCGAGCTTGGGAGCGCCGGACTTGGGATCGACCTCGGCGAACTTCTCGGGCAACTGGCCCTTGCGGCCCATGGCGAGCATGATGCGGCTCGTGGCGCCGTAGAAGGAGTTCATCGGGCCCATGGGTCCAAGCGTGGCGATGACGAGCATGGCCAGGTACAGAAGCATGTTGATGCCCTTGAGGCAGGCAAGCGCGGGAACCGGGCTCTTAACAAACTCATGCCAGTCGAGGATGGTGCCGAACGAGTAGATGCAGACCATGTAGAAGCCGCCAGCGGCCAGCAGGGCCAGGGAGATGATCTTGCCGAACTTGTTCCAGTTGAGGCCCTCGGCTGCTTCCTCAGCCTGCTGAGGAATGGTATCGAAGCCGGCGTAGAAGAACGGGGTCAGAACCAGGACCGACACGATGCCGGCGAACAGGCTGGCGCCCTCGGTAGCGGCCTTGCCGCCGCCAGCGCCGGTGACCTGGGAGAACACGGGCATGGCGTTGTCCGGCGAGCCGGTGAACAGCGAGACGCCCATGGCGAGCAGCATGCCGCAGAGCAGGGCCTTGGTCAGGAAGGCCTGGAGCTTGGCGGCCGAGCTGGCGCCGCGGAAGTTGAGGAAGATGACGTAGGTCGCAAAGCCGAGCGCGATCAGCGTCGGGAACAGGTAGACGTCGGCGCCCAAGATGGTGTAGAGCTTGACGGCGCGCAGCCACTCAAGACCGGGCAGGCTGCCGAACATCTCGGACACGAGGGTCGAAATGGCGATGGCCTCCCACGGGCACAGGATGCCGTTGCCCAGCGCCAAAAGCCATCCGGTGATGTAGCTCAGCGTACGGCCAAAGCTACGATCGACATACTCGACGATGCCGCCCGAGATGGGGATAGCAGCCGTGAGCTCACCGAAAACAGCTCCGACGGGCACGAGGAAGATTGCACCCAAGAGGAATGCGATCATAGCGGGAACGGGACCGCCGCCCACGACCATCCAGTCGCCGACCTGCAGAACCCAACCGGTACCGATGATGGCACC
>DBEYTJ010000114.1:0-1429 GCA_048181065.1 Collinsella sp. | reverse complement strand
AAAAAGGGACCGCAAGAAGCGGTCCCTCCTCATGCTCTGGTCGGGTTGACTGGATTTGAACCAGCGACCCCTGCGTCCCGAACGCAGTGCTCTACCAAACTGAGCCACAACCCGTTAGCTCGACTATAGTAACAAAGATTTCCGTCGTGTGCCAGAGAAATTTTTACTTCTTTGGCGCTTCAATGCGAACCGTGTCGGAAACGAGCTCCGTTGCATAAGCCCACCAGCCGTTTTGTTGAGCGGCTGCCGCAAGATTGACTGCCGTGGCGGCGGTATCACAGAGAGCAAACGAGCAGGCACCCGAACCGCACACGTTTACGGCAATGGTACCGTCCTGTGAACGAAGCCAGCCAAGCACCGTTTGAATCCGCGGCTCCATCTGCGTGGAAATGACACCCAGGTTGTTGTGAACGAGCGCGTAGGCCGCCTCTGCATCTCCCGAGCGAAGGGCAGATGCGATCGCTCCGGGCTTGTCCGCAGGCGCTGGGGTCTCGTCAAAACGTCGATAGGCTTCAATTGTTGAAACGCTTGCCCCGCGCGGCTTGACCAGCACGACGGGTGTCGCGGGTAGTGCGGGGTACTCGGTTGCCAGCACGTCTCCCCCACCCACGTAAAATGCAGGGCTGGCATGCAAAAAGAAGGGAACGTCGGCACCAATGCCGCGCGCGATGTTGTCCAACGCAGAATCGGCACGGTCGATGCCCCAACTCTCTGCCAAGGCGACAATGACCGCCGCGGCATCCGTCGAAGGACCGCCCAGGCCGGCACACAACGGGATGCGCTTCTCGATCGTGATGCAGACGTTGGCTTCACGACCATAATGCTCGGCCATAGCGAGCGCAGCACGATACGCCGTATTCTTTTGCATGGGAAAGTCGGATGCCGGAATCGTCTGAACGGTCAGCGCCTGTGCCGGCGTAACCGTCACGATATCGATAAGGCCGACGGCTGCCATCAGGGAATCGACCTTATGGTAGCCGCGGTCGTCGCGCTCGGTATGAACCCCCAGATAGAGGTTGATCTTTGCCGGCGCGGAAAGGGTCAGGGACCAATCGGTCACCGCTAGTGCTCCTCGAGCTGATTGCCGAGCGGGGTAAAAATGTGCTCGCCGCTCTCGGGGTCGAACAGCTCGACCTGACCGGTGAGAACATCAATATACTGGTAGGACTGACGCGACTTTCGGCCACGGCGCTCGTCGACCTCGACGATAAAGACTGCCGGATGGACGCTCTTGATGGTGCCCATGCGCTCGACGACGCGGGTACGGCCCATGTTGGCCTTCACCTTAACGCGATCGCCCACCATATCGGTCAGCTTCTCGTGGATGTCGTCGACGTGATTGACTTCCATCTCTTCCATGAACAGGGCCTCCAGAAGGTGCAATTCAAAAAGGGGATAATACCCCTAAGATAGACAAAACTCTAATACT
>DBEYTJ010000113.1:0-2196 GCA_048181065.1 Collinsella sp. | reverse complement strand
TGTGCGTGTTTGCTGTGCGCATGTAGCTTCCTTTCCGGTATCTAAGGGTAGCGGCTAGTCCACCGTTACCAGGCTAAAGAGCTCAACGTCCTCGTTAGAAGGCGTGAGCTTCTTGCGCGGGTTGAGAAACGCAAGCTCAAGGATACAACCGTAGCCCACAAGCTTTGCGCCCATATCTCGCACCAGTTTACCTGTTGCCTCGACGGTTCCGCCCGTCGCGACCAAGTCGTCCAGAATCAACACGGTATCTTTAGAGCTGATGGCATCGGCGTGGATCTCGATAGAATCCGTTCCATACTCGAGCTCGTAGCTCTCGCTTACCGTCTTGCGCGGCAGTTTGCCCGGCTTACGTGCGGGAACAAAGCCGGCACCCAGGGCGACGGCCACGGGCACACCGACCATAAAGCCGCGGGCCTCGGGTCCTACGACCTTAGTAATGCCCATGTCGGCAAAATGCTCGGCCAGGGCATCCACCATGGCCTTCAGGGCCTCGGGATTGCCAAAGAGCGGCGTGATGTCCTTAAAGACGACTCCGGGCTCGGGATAGTCGGGGATATCGACGATATGAGATTCGAAGTCGTACATGGCGTGACCTTTCATGGATTGCCGGGTGAACGGCGGTTATTTGCCCGTGTTGGCAGACGGGTTATGCGAGGGGACGACGACCTTGGACGGCTGCACGAGCGACTCGTGGTGCGCGGCAACCGCGGGGACGCTTGTCGCATCGCTTTTAGCCTTGGTGGATTCGGAACGCGCGATCTCTTCATCGAGAGCATCGATGTCAGCGTCCTCGACCACGGCGTTGAGCGACTCAAAGACACGGTTCTTAAGTAGCGCGGTGTGCACACCCTCGGTGAGGTCGTGTAGCTTCTTAAAAGCGCGCTCGAGCTTGGCGTCGCGCTCATCATCGGAGGTATCCATGCCGAGCATGCTCACGAGAACCTGCTCAAACATCGAAGACTCGCGATTTGCCGACGATACGTACTGACGCAGGTTACGCGGCTCAATGTGGAAGCGCGACAGCTCCGAGCAGTAACGGATAATCGGGAAATCTCGGCCATCAACGAGCTCACGGTTCTGCGGGCTCTTGATGATGCGGATAAGATCGTTCTCGGCAAGGGAGCGGATAAACGAAATCTCAACACCGAGCATGTCGGGAATGGTCTCGATGGGATGCAGCTTTTGCTTGGTTTCCTTGGGCTCCGTCTTAAGCGGAACATCGGACAGAAGACCCACCTCGTAAGCCAAAGTGGACAGGTCCGTTGCGTTTTCCAAGCGCTGCTTAATGACGTTGAGCGGCATATAGCGGGTCTTCTGCAGGTGCAGGATGACCTCGAGACGGTCAACGTCTTCCTTGGAGTACTGTCGATACCCCTTAGGCGTACGATGAGGGGTGATGAGCCCCTCATCTTCTAGAAATCTAATTTTTGAGTTCGAAAGATCGGGGTATGCGCCTCGAAGTAGATTGACGACCTGGCCGATACTCAGATAGTTGCGTTCGGCCATTACCTACTCACCGGTTTCGATGCGCTCCGGCGTGCTCTCGTGGTAGATGAGCGTGAACGTACCGATCTGAACGGAAGAGCCGTCGTGCAGCGGAGCACCGTTGACGATGGCGCCGTCGACCCAGGTGCCGTTGAGCGAACCCAGATCCTCAATACGTGCGCTCAGGCCCTCACGAATAATGCGTGCATGGCTGCGCGAGACAGTCATGTCGTTGAGGAAGATGCCGTTCGCGGGATCGCGGCCGATGGTGGTCACGTCGTCCTCGAGCTCAAAGGCGGCTCCGGTCTGCGGGCCCTTGACGATGGACAGAACCGGAGCGGTGATGCGCACGTTGGCCATAAGGTCGGGAACGGTGACATCGCTCGAAGGAACACGGAAAACGCAGGTAGCGTCCGCAGTCTTATCGTTCTGAGGCATATTGTTAACCTTGTTGTCCATGACAACCCCTATCTAACGCGGACGTGCCGCAAAAAATGTACCGTACGTAATCATACCCCAATGAATCAGTCTTCGATTTCGGGGTTGAGAAAGTCGGTGTCTTCGTCCTCAGGATGCGCGATGGCCTGTTTAATGGCCGCCCCTCCCTTAATGGAATAGATGACAGCGGTGAGCATGGAGAAGATGACGCCGCCATACACAAAGAAGATGCCGAGGGGCACCGAGCTGCCGTTGAGGCCCGGGAATGCCGTG
>DBEYTJ010000112.1:0-9431 GCA_048181065.1 Collinsella sp. | reverse complement strand
GGTGCCCTCGCCGGCGGCGAGGATAATTGCGGTTGCGTCCATGTGATCTCCTGTTACGTTATAGAGACGTGTGTTTGGAAACGATACACGGCGCAATATGATACCGCAGGCATATGATGAGCGCGTAACGATTGATGCGCGACGGCCGATGTCGGTGCCGCCGGCGTGGTGTTTGCGCTGGCTGAGTATGGCGGCGGCGCTGCGGCGTTGACGTTTGAGCGAGGGGATGGGGGTGCCCGTGGATATCATGCGAGAGGAATCGGGCAACGAACCCGTCGCGGCATTTTCCATGTCGCATCCGGCGGTGCCGGCGCTCTACATGGTGCTGACGTTGGGGCTCACCATGTTCTCGATGCAACCGGTGCTGATTGCGCTGTCGCTTGCGGGCGGGCTGGCGTATGGGCTTGCGACGCGCGGTGCTGCGCGCACGTTGGGGGCACTTCGCTGGCAGCTGCCGGTGATTATGATTATCGCGGTGCTCAATCCGCTGTTTAGCGCCTCGGGCTCGACGGAGCTTTTCCGTATTGGCATGCGTGCGGTGTATTTGGAGAGCATGGTATACGGTCTGTGCATGGGCGGGCTGTTTGTGGCGAGCGTGCTGTGGTTTGAGGCCGCGGCGTCGATGCTCGAATACGACAAGGTTCTTGCGCTTTTGGGCAACGCCGCGCCGGTGGTCGCGCTCATGATTTCGATGTGCATGCGGCTTATCCCACAGTTTTCACGCCGCGGTCGTACGGTACTGGCGGTGCAGAATGCGATTGATGTACCGGGGCGTGCGCCCACCGATTCCGTGCGATCGCGCCTGCGGGCGTCGAGCGTGCTGATGGGTTGGGGCATGGAAGATTCGCTTGAGCGCGCGGACGCCATGCGCTCCCGTGGGTGGGGCGCCGCGGCGCGTCGCACGACGTACGCGCGGTATCGGCTGGGGCGCAGCGACGTTGCCGCGCTGGTCGGGCTCGCGCTGTTTGGTGCTGCCGCGGTGGCGGTGGCGTGGACCGCGACGACGCAGTATTCGTTTTACCCGCAGCTTTCGGTGCCCGCGCCGTGGCTGGGCTATGTCGTGTACGCTGCCTGGATGGTGCTGCCCAGCGTGCTGCACGCGATCGATGAGAAGAGGTTCGGCTGATGGCTCGGTTGGATAGGGGCCCGGTGTCGGGCACGGCGTGCGGCCCGGATGTGCCAGCAATTGAGGTGCGGAGCCTGAGCTTTGCCTACCCCGGGGCTGATGCTACGGTGCTCGAGGGGCTCGACTGGTCTGTTCCACAAGGTGCATTTGCGCTGCTTGTTGGCGGTACCGGATCGGGTAAGTCGACGCTGCTGTCGCTGCTCAAGCCCGAGATCGCTCCGGCGGGCGAGCGCACTGGCGATACGCGCGTGCTGGGCGAGAACGTTGCCGACATGGACGTGTGCGCGTCTGCGGAGCGCGTGGGCTACGTGTTCCAGGATCCCGAGAACCAGATTGTGTGCGAGACCGTGTGGCACGAGATGGCGTTTGGCCTGGAAAACTTAGGCATGTCGCGCGACGAGATGCGCCGCCGTGTTGCCGAGACCAGCTATTTCTTTGGTCTGGAGGACTGGCTTCATCGCGATACCGATACGCTTTCGGGTGGCCGCAAGCAGCTGCTATCGCTTGCCGCCGTTCTGGCGCTGCGTCCGCGTGTGCTGCTACTCGACGAGCCCACGTCTCAACTCGATCCCGTTGCCGAGAAGAATTTTCTGCACGCGCTGTTTCGCGTAAACCGTGAGCTGGGCTGCACGGTTGTTGTGGCTACGCATCAACCGCGGCCGATGCTCGAGTATGCGACGTGTGCGTACCGGATTGAGGTCGGTCGCGTGCGCGAAGTGGCGGATACGGCTTCTTTGGGACGCCGAGAATCGCTGTTTTCCGATGACATGTTGGGGTGGGGTGCCATCCGATGTGCAAAAAACGGAGTATTCAGCAGGCGTGAGGACAATTTGGGCTCTCTGGAGCCGACCGGGGACGTATCGAGCGCGAAAAAAAGTTCGGAATTGGACAAATCGTCCAAATATGTGGCGCAAACCTCGCTCGAGAACGGCTCGGAAGCCTTCCCATGCACGGATGGAAGCAGAATACTCCAAAAAATGCACGGCGGGTCGGCTACCACCCTGTCAGAAGGCTGGTTTCGCTACGATCGCGCGGGCGGTTGGGTGCTGCGCGGGCTCGATGTGACGTTTTCAGCCGGCGCGGTGCATGCGGTTGTGGGCGGAAACGGCTGCGGCAAGTCGACGATGCTCTCGGTGCTGGCCAAGACGGCTAAGCTGCAGCGTGGCCGCATGGTGCGTGGGACGGCTTCGGCGGCACTGCTGCCACAGAATCCCAAGGCATTGCTGGTCGCCGAAACGGTGCGCGACGAGCTGATGGAATGGGCTTCGATCTGCGGGTACGACGAGAACTTGGCGCGGGAGCGTGCGGCGCAACTGGGACTGGACGGCTTGGAGACGCGCCACCCCTACGACCTCTCGGGCGGACAGCGCCAGCTGCTTGCACTGGCAAAGCTGCTGCTGATCGGCCCCGAGCTGCTGCTGCTTGATGAGCCCACCAAGGGCCTTGATCTGACAAGTCGCTGCATTATCGCCCGAGCCCTGCGCGAGCATGCGCAGGCCGGCGGCACCGTCGTCATTGCCACGCACGACTTAGACTTTGCCGAGCAGGTGTCCGATGACGTCGCTATGATGTTCGACGGCGAGATCGCCTGCATGGAGCCTCCTGCAGATTTCTTTGCCGACAACGTGTTCTACAGGGTGTGATGGGATGACGGATCATCGCGTCTCGCGCCTACTCACAAAAATGGAGATTCCGCTGCTCCTGGCGGTGCCGGCAGTGATGACTGCGGCGCTGCTGGCGGGCATTGAGCAGGCGGCGCTTGCCATGCTGGTTGTAGTGGCGCTCGTGCTCGCACTGTTCTTTGCGGGCTATGAGATATCACGTCCAGGCCTGCGCCAGATCATGCCCACGCTGGTGCTGGCGGCGCTGGCCGCGGCGGGGCGCATCCTGTTTGGGCCCATTCCCGACTTTAAGCCCGTGAGCGCTATCGCCATTATCGCGGGTGCGACACTTGGCCGTCGCAATGGTTTTATGGTGGGCGCGTTGGCAGCGCTGACCAGTAATTTCTTTTTTGGGCAGGGCATGTGGACTCCGTGGCAGATGTATGCCTGGGGTCTGGTGGGCTATATCGGTGGCGCACTGGCGCATGCGGGCGCGTTTGATCGCGCCGATGGAACCGTGCGAATGCCGGCGCTGTTGGCGTATGGCTTTGCCTCGGGCTTGCTGTATGGCGTCGTGATCAACGCGTATGACATCATCGGTTTTGTGCAGCCGCTCACCTGGGCGGGCGCCGTGGCGCGTCTTGCCACGGCGGTGCCTTTCGATATCACGCACGGCCTCGCGACCTGCGTGTTCTTGGCCGCCCTGTACAGGCCCTGGTGTCGCCGCATCAACCGCGTCGTTGTGAAGTGCGGGCTGTAGTGGCGGTTGCGCCTGGGGTGAGAATCAATACTGCCTTGGTGTCATATCAAAACTATGTCGGTTTACGGGGCCGGATTGGCACAGGCAGACCATACCGGCATTTTTCGAAAACAGACGAGCCGTCTACCTGCGGCTTTATTTTGCTCGAATTGCGTGTGGTTAGGGATCTGCGTTTCAGCCCCGTAAACCGGCATAGTTTTGGAATGGCCGGCTGATATGACGGGCATCGTGGCCCTCGGAGAGTCAAATTGATCCGTTTTCTTTCGCCCCCAGACGTCCCCGGGAATCAGCTGAACCCGCCCGCCACGAAACTGGCCCATCTACTACGTTTAGCTTGATACCCCCGACCATGACCGCGTTTTATGAAAAACCGCAGGCTTTCTACCTGCGGTTTTCTTTTTGCGTTGCTCGCTGTGGTTGAGGGTAGTGGCTTAAACGTAGTAGATGGGCCAGTTTCGTGGCGGGCGGGCCGCGTGGATGTCCTCGCGAGGTGAAAATGGTCCCTCCGTCCCCGGGGGATCATTTTTTTGGGCTAAAGCTCCAGGGCGAGGGTGACGGGGCAGTGGTCGCTGCCGAAGATGTCGCCGCGGATGCCGGTGTCGCGTACGTTGCCGGCGATTGCGTCGCTTACCAGGAAGTAGTCGATGCGCCAGCCTGCGTTGTTCTTGCGGGCATTAAAGCGGTAGCTCCACCAGCTGTAGACGCCCTCGACGTCCGGATTGGCCGCGCGCCAGGTGTCGGTAAAACCAGCGTCGAGCAGCTCGGTAAACTTGCCGCGCTCCTCGTCCGAAAAGCCGGCGTTGCCGCGGTTGGACTTGGGGTTCTTAAGGTCGATTTCCTCGTGTGCCACGTTAAAGTCGCCGCAGGTTACGACGGGCTTGCCGGTTTCGCGCTCAAGCGCGCTCAAAAAGCCGCGATAGGCATCGTCCCAGGCCATGCGTACATCGATGCGCGCGAGCTCATTTTGGGCGTTGGGCGTATAGACGTCCACAAACCAAAACTTGTCGAATTCGAGCGCGCAGACGCGGCCCTCGGTTGCGGCTTGGGCGACGAGCTCGGCAGCCTCACCCTCGCCGGCGTAGGGCAGCAGTGCATCGGCGCGCAGTACGCGCAGCGGTTCCTGGCGGCTAAAGACCGCGGTGCCCGAGTAGCCCTTGCGCTCGGCGTAGCTCCAGGTTTGGTGATAGCCGGCCAGGTCGATATCGACCTGGCCCTCCTGCAGCTTGGTTTCCTGCAGCGCTAGGATATCGACATCGAGCTCCTGTGCGATCTGGATAAAGCTCGGGTCTTTTTTGAGCACGGCGCGCAGGCCGTTGACGTTCCACGAGGCGAAAGTGTAAGTCTGAGGCATGGTGTCCTTTCGACGGGGTTGGCAGGCTTAAGATTAGCGCAACAGGGGCGGGGCGGAGTCCGCGAGTGATAGCGAACGCCGCCGTCCCGGAGACACGGACGGAGGACTTACATGACGCAGGCAATATCGGACCCCAAACAGGCCTCCGCCGCGCTGGCGGAGCTGTTCGAAACCCATAGCCACGTGGTCTTCTTTGGCGGCGCGGGCGTATCCACGGCAAGCGGCATTCCCGATTTCCGCAGCGTGGACGGTCTGTATCACCAGCGGTTTTCCTATCCGCCCGAGACTATGCTCTCGCACAGCTTTTATGAGGCGCATCCGGCGGAGTTTTTCGACTTCTACCGGACCAAGATGATCGCCCTTAACGCCAAGCCCAACCACTGCCATGCCAAGCTGGCGGAGCTGGAGCGCGCCGGCAAGCTCGACGCCGTGGTGACGCAAAATATCGACGGCCTGCACCAGATGGCCGGCTCGCAGCGCGTGTTCGAGCTGCATGGCTCGGTCCACCGCAATATCTGCCAGACGTGCGGCGCGGTCTACAGCGCCGAATGGATTTGCTCGCGCGAGCACGAGGATGCCGCGGGCGTGCCCGTGTGTCCTGCGTGCGGCGGTCGCATCAAGCCCGATGTGGTCCTCTACGAAGAACCGCTCGATGAGCGTGTGCTTACCGGCGCCATTGCTGCCATCGCTGCAGCCGACGCCCTCGTCGTGGGCGGAACCTCGCTCGTAGTGTATCCGGCGGCGGGCCTCACGCGTTACTTTACTGGCGATACGCTGGCCATTTGCAATTTGGCGCCCACCGATCAGGATGCAAATGCCGACCTGCTGATTTCTTGCGACATCGCGGCCGCGTTTGCGTTCTAGCCCGCGCGCGCGGATACAATAGAAAGACTGATTGCAAAGCGACCCCGCCGCCAGCGCCCGAGCGCGGCGGCGTGGGCATTTTAGGAGGATGTTCATGGCGAACGACAGCAAGACATGGCGGTGCGGAAAGTACGAGCTCAGCTTTGACCGTCCGCGCATCATGGGCGTCCTCAACGTGACGCCCGATTCGTTTAGCGACGGCGGTGAGCACTTTGACCAGGATGCCGCTATCGAGTACGGCCTGGCGATGCTCGATGCCGGCGCCGACATCATCGACGTGGGCGGCGAGTCCACGCGCCCCGGCTTTACCCCGGTCAACCCCGACGAGGAGGCGCGTCGCGTGCTGCCCGTCGTGCGCGCGCTCGCCAAAGAGGGTGCCATTGTCTCGATCGACACGCGTCATGTGGCGGTTGCCAAGGCGGCTGTGCGCTGCGGCGCTTCGATTGTCAACGACGTGACGGGCTTCACCGATCCCAAGATGGTTGAGTTCGTTAAGACGAGCACCTGCGGCGTCATCGTAATGCACGCCGGCGAGGTCGCCGCACCCGCACGCACGCACGCGACGGTGCAGCTCGATACCTCGGCTGCGGCGTTTGTTGCCGAGAAGGCGCGCGAGGCGGCCGCCGAGGCTGCGCGCGAGGCCGAGAAGCCTGCCCGTCGCCGTCGCGGCAAGTTGCTGGGCGAGCCCAAGGTTGAGGCCAAACTTCCGGGCGGCGTGGTACAGCCCTCGCTGCCGTTTGGCGAACCGGAGCCCGCACCCGAGTCCGAGCCAGAGACGCCGGCTGCCGAACAGACCGCTCCTGCCGCCGAGACTGCAGAGCCCGAGACCGTGCCCGCAGCTACCGAAGCCGCACCAGAGCCCAGTGACCACCTGGCCGCCATGATGCGCCGCAGTGCCCGCCGTGAGGAAGCCTATGTGCCCACCTCGCAGCTCCGCCGCTTTACCCTGCCCGATTCTGCGCCCATCATGCGCCGCGTCATGGGCTTCCTGTCCGACCAGGCCCGTACGCTCATCCATGCCGGCGTGTCGCGCGACCGTATCTGCATCGATCCCGGCCCGGGCTTTGGCAAGACGGCCAACGAAGACATCGTCATCCAGCGCGAGACCGCCAAGATGGCGTCGCTGGGCTATCCGCTCATGTGCGCCGTGTCGCGCAAGCGCTTTGTGGGCGCCGTCTCGGGCGTGACCGAGGCCGCCGCACGCGATGCCGCCACGTTTGGTGTGTGCCTGGGCGCCATCCAGGCCGGCGCCAACATCGTGCGCGTACATGACGTTGCGGGCTTTGCGCAGTTCCTGAACGGTTACTGGGCCGTTGCCAAGCCGCAACCGCGCCGCGCGTTTGTGGCCGTGGGTTCCAACCTGGGGCATCGCTGCGACAACATCCGCGCCGCGCGTGACATGATCGCCGAGATTCCGCTCACCTGCGTGTCCAACTGCTCGCGCATCTACGAGAGTGAGCCGGCCTACGAGACGCGCCAGGACGCGTTTGCCAACGCCGTCATCGAGATTAAGACCGAACTGGCGCCGTTGGTGCTGCTCGATGAGCTCATGAAGATCGAGGCCGAGCTGGGGCGCGACCGCTCCAAAAAGGCCAAGGCCAATGGCCCGCGCACCATCGACTTGGACCTGCTGTGGATGGATGGTGAGACCCACGGCGGCAAGAAGCTGCGTCTGCCGCATCCGCTGATCGGCGAGCGCGACTTTGTGCTGGTGCCGCTCGAGGACCTGATGCACGACCCGGCGCGGTTCTTCCGCTACAACGGCGTCGAGGTCAAGGAGCCCGAGGACCGCGTGGGCCATATCGTGGGCGAATTGGGGCGTATGTAGATGATCGAGATGAATGCTGTTGCCGCCGGTACCGAGCTCGATGCGGCGCGTGACGCGGGCCGCGAGGGCGTATCCGCGGGCTGGTGCGCGTGGAGCGAGGGCGATGCATCGCTGACGTTTTCGCTGGTCGTGCGCCCCGATGTGAACATGCATGCCTTCCACGGCCTGCCGTTTGTGGCCGCAATGGGCATGATGGACGCGCTCGCGGGCACGGCCGCAACGCCGGGCCTGGGGCTTGCCGGCAAGGTGGGCATCCAGTGGCCGAGTGACATCGTGTGCGGCGCGCCTGCGTTTGAGACATCGCTCGCGTGCGTCGCCGTCAACGGTGGTGCCGGTGCTGCGGGCATGTTTGCCGCGGTGACGGTTGATGTTGAGCGTGCGGCGCTAGGCGAGCTCGGCGTGGATATGGCCGACGAGGTGCTGGTCGAGGTGCTGGCCGCGGCGGTGCTCGCTCGCATTGACACCTGGGCGGTTGTTGCCAACACGCCGCAGGGCGCTGCCGGCCCGCTGGCCCCGGTGCTGGGTGAGTACTTCGATATGGTGCCGCTGCTGGGTCGTCAGGTCGCGGCGGTGTCGCCCAACGGCCTGCCGCTCGCGGTTGGTGTGTTTGCGGGCCTGGACATCTGGGGTCGCGCGACCATCAAGACCGATGCCGGCGAGCAGGAGTTTCCGCCCGAGGCCGTGCGCATTCGCGGACTGTAACGCGAGGCGCCAGCGCGCTATTCCTCAAAATTGAAAATTGTTCAGTTTTGAGGAATAGGCTTGGCGAACGTTTGCGGAGACTGTGGCATCGGGCGTGCTCGACTTAGGCCCCTGTCCTACGCCAGCTTCTGCATGCGGCGGTAGATTTCGCAGATGCCTTTGATGGTGAGCTGTCCATCGACCACGTCGAAGGCGTCGGTCGAATCGGCGACGATGCCGGCGAGACCGCCCGTGGCGATAACGGTGGCGTCCTCGCGGCCCAGCTCGCGCTTCATGCGCGCGACCAGGCCCTCGGCCATGGCGGCGGTGCCCATCACGGCGCCGACCTTGATGCACTCCTCGGTATCGCGGCCGATGGCGTGCTCGGGCGCCTCGAGCGGAACGCTGGCGAGTTTGGCGGCTCGGGCGGCAAGCGCGTCCATGGAGATGCGGATGCCCGGCGCGATCGCTCCGCCAATGTAATAACCGTCCTCATCGATGACGTCGATATTGGTTGCGGTGCCAAAGTCCACCACGATCGCCGGCGCACCGTAGAAAGTCTCGGCTGCGACGGCGTTGGCGATGCGGTCGGCACCAACGGCCTGGGGGCGCGCCGCCCGCAGCTTGGTCACGGCCGCCGTCTGCGGCCCAATGACGATGGCGTCTGCCGCGATGCGTTTGGCCACGGCGTGCCACTCGCGCGAGAGCTGCGGCACCACGCCGGCAAAGGCGATCGCGTCGACCGCATCGAGCGAAAGGTCGTACATCTTAAAGAAACCCATCAGGCGCACATGGATCTCGTCGGCGGTATAGGAGCGGTCGGTGGGCATGCGCCACGACTGCACCAGCTCGTTTCCGTCAAACAGGCCCATGGCCGTCTGCGTGTTTCCCATATCGATAGCGAGCAGCATGTCTACTCCAGGTGTCGGCGTAAAAGGACGCGCACCATTGTATACGCGCCGCCGGCGCTCGGCTGCGATTCGTTTACGATGATATGTACTGAGGGGTTTAAATATGAAGGAATTATGCTCTACGAGATTTTCCTTGCCGTTTACCGAACTCCCACGTAATATTCTTTCTTGCGCACATGAGGCGCCCAGACATTGCGGGGTGGAGCAGTCTGGTAGCTCGCCGGGCTCATAACCCGGAGGTCGTAGGTTCAAATCCTGCCCCCGCGACCAAGAACTTGCAGCTCGTCGGCCTAGCCGGCGAGCTTTTTT
>DBEYTJ010000111.1:0-10672 GCA_048181065.1 Collinsella sp. | reverse complement strand
GGGCAGCAGGTTGACGATCGCGGTACCGCGCGCCTGGCGCGTACCCACCGGCAGCTCGTGCACCTTCAGGCGATAGACCTTGCCCTTGCTCGAGAAGAACAGCACGTACTCGTGCGTGGACGCGATGAACATCTCGTCGATAACGTCGTCCTCTTTGAGGTTGACGCCCGATACGCCCTTGCCGCCGCGCTTCTGGGCGCGGTAGGCAGCCACCGGGATGCGCTTAACGTAGCCGGTGTGGGTGATGGTCACGACCATGTCCTCGTCAGCAATGAGGTCCTCGACGTCCAAGTCCTTCTCAACCTGGCTGATCTCGGTGCGGCGCTTATCGCCGAACTTCTTGGAGATCTCGCGCATCTCCTCCTTGATGACGCCCAGGATCTTCTCCTCATGCGCCAGCAGGTCCTCGTAGTAGGCAATGGCGCGGCGCAGGCCGTCCAACTCTTCTTGGATCTTGTCACGCTCCAGGCCGGTCAGGCGGCGCAGCTTCATCTCGAGGATGGCCGTGGTCTGCTCGGGCGTAAAGCCAAAGCGCTCGATCAGGCGGCTGCTGGCCTCGGAGTCGGTCTGCGAGGAGCGGATGATGCTGATGACCTCGTCGATATGGTCGAGAGCCATCAGGTAGCCCTCGAGGATATGCGCGCGGGCCTGGGCCTTCTTAAGGTCAAAACGGGTGCGGCGGGTGACGACGTCGACCTGGTGGTCGATGTAGTGCTGCAGCATCTCGCGCAGGCTCAGGCATTTGGGAACGCCGTTGACGAGTGCCAGGTTGTTGGCGCCAAAGGTCGTCTGCAGCGAGGTGTACTTATACAGGTTGTTGAGCACGACCTGCGGAATGACGCCCTTCTTGAGCTCGATGACCAGACGGATACCCTTCTGGTTGGACTCATCGCGCATATCCGAGATACCCTCGATGCGCTTGTCGTTGACGAGCTGGGCGATCTTCTCCTGCAGGGTGCCTTTGTTGACCATGTAGGGAATCTCGGTAAAGACCAGACGGCTGCGACCGGTCTTGGTGGACTCCACGTGTGCCTTGGCACGCACGGTAATGGAGCCGCGGCCGGTCTCGTAGCTCTGCTTAATGCCGGCGCTGCCCATGATGATGGCGCCGGTGGGGAAGTCCGGACCGGGCATGATCTTCATGAGCTCGTCGACGGTGGCGTCGGGGTTGTCGATCAGGTAGCACGTGGCCTCGATCGCCTCGGTGAGGTTGTGCGGGGCGATGTTGGTGGCCATGCCGACGGCGATGCCCTGGCTGCCGTTGACCAGCAGGTTGGGGAAACGCGCGGGCAGTGCCTGGGGCTCGGCGAGCGACTCGTCGTAGTTGGGCTGCCAGTCGACGGTGTCCTTCTGCAGGTCACGCAGGAGCTCCATGGCGGGCTTCGCCAGGCGGCTCTCGGTGTAACGCATGGCGGCGGCGCCGTCGCCGTCGATGTTGCCGAAGTTGCCGTGACCGTCGATGAGCGGCGTGCGCATGGAGAACCACTGCGCCAGGCGGACCATGGCCTCATAGACCGCGGAGTCGCCGTGCGGATGGTACTTACCGATAACTTCGCCGACCGTCCAGGCCGACTTCTTGTGCGGACGGTTGGGGTAGATGCCGCTCTCGTTCATTGCGTACAGGATGCGACGGTGCACCGGCTTTAAGCCATCGCGCACGTCCGGCAGGGCGCGCGCCGTGATGACCGACATCGAGTACTCGATGAACGACTGCTTCATCTCACGGCCGAACTCCGAAATCTGGAGCTGGCCACCGTTGATATCCTCTCCGGCCGAGGCACCACGGTCGACTTCGCCAAAGCTCTCCTCGAGCTCACCGTCGTCATCCTCTTCCTCATCATCATCGGCATCGGGGTTATAGGCGTCCGGGTCGCCATCCTCGCCCTGCTCAGCACGGGCAAGCAGGCGCTTCAGATCGTCGGGCATGCCGGCGTCGCCGGCCTCGTCCATACCCTCGTTGTTGTTGATATCGTCTGCCACGTTACCTCCTCTTAAGCATCAAGGAAACGCGCGTCATGCGCATGCTTCTCGATATATTCGCGGCGATAGCCGACCTCGGAACCCATCAGTTCGCGCACGGCGCGGTCCGCCACCACGGCGTCCTCGATCGACACGCGCTGCAGAATGCGGGTCTTGGGATCCATCGTCGTCGAGGCAAGCTGCTTGG
Source organism: Collinsella sp. (assembly GCA_048181065.1). Classification (GTDB taxonomy): domain Bacteria; phylum Actinomycetota; class Coriobacteriia; order Coriobacteriales; family Coriobacteriaceae; genus Collinsella. The sequence goes on along the minus strand of DBEYTJ010000111.1, from coordinate 8,505 downwards.
GGTCCATCTCGCCCAGACCCTTGTAGCGCTGGACGGTGTAACCCTTGCGCTTCTTGGTGATCTTGCCATCCTTGGCCTTGCCGTCCTCGTCGTTGTCGTCGGGGTTCAGTCCCAGGCTCTGGATGGTGTCGCGCAGGATCTCGTCTTCGGGCTGGCGGCCGTTGGGATACACGTAGTGAATCTTGTTGCGCACCTTGATGCCAAAGATGGGCGGGCAAGCGACGTACACGTAGCCGGCATCAATCAACGGGCGCATGTACTTGTAGAAGAACGTCAGCAGCAGGATGCGGATATGCGCACCGTCGACGTCTGCATCGGTCATGATGATGATCTTGTGGTAGCGCGCCTTGGTGATGTCGAAGTCGCCGCCGTCGCCGGCGCTCGTCGTGACGCCGCAGCCGATCGCGGTGATGAGCGACTGGATGGTGTCGCTCGAGAACGCACGATGATCGCCCACGCGCTCGACGTTCAGAATCTTGCCGCGCAGGGGTAGGATCGCCTGGATGTCTCGGCGACGGCCGTCCTTGGCCGAGCCGCCTGCCGAGTCGCCCTCTACGATAAAGAGCTCAGTCAACTCGGCGTCGCGCACCGAGCAGTCGGCGAGCTTGCCGGGCAGCGACGCCGTCTCAAGCAGGCTCTTGCGGCGGGTCGCCTCGCGCGCCTTGCGGGCGGCGTTGCGCGCCTTGCAGGCCTGTTGGGCCTTCTTGACGATCTCACGAGCGGGCTTAGGATGCTCCTCGAGGTAATCGGCAAGGCCGTCGGTCACAATCTTGAGCGTCAGCGCGCGCATATAGGAGCTGCCGAGCTTGGCCTTGGTCTGGCCCTCAAACTGCGGATCGGGCAGTTTGACCGAGATAACGGCCGACAGGCCCTCGCGCACATCGTCGCCGGTCAGGTTGGCGTCTTTTTCCTTGAGCAGGTTCTGTTTGCGAGCGTAATCGTTAATCACGCGGGTGAGTGCGGTACGGAAGCCCTCGAGGTGCATGCCGCCCTCGGGGGTGTAGATGTCGTTGGCAAACGACATGACGTTCTCGCCGTAGCCGCTATTCCACTGCAAGGACACCTCGACCTCGCCCATCTTGGTCACGGGCGCATCCGGATCCGATTTGCCCTCAATATAGATGGGCTCCTTAAAGGCCTCGGGGACATCCTTGCCTTCGTTGAGGAACTTGACGAAGTCGATGATGCCGCCGGCGTAGCAAAACTCCTCCACATGGGGAGTCGCCTCGCGCTCGTCGGTCAGCACGATCTTGAGGTTCTTGTTGAGGAATGCCGTCTCCTGCAGACGGTTGTGCAGCGTGTCGAAATCGTAGATGCAGGTCTCGAAGATCTCGTCGTCGGGCCAGAAGCTGACAGTGGTACCCGTCGTCTCCGAAGTGCCCACGACCTCCATCTTCTTGACGGTCTTGCCGCGCGAAAACTCCATCTCGTAGATGTTGCCATCGCGGCATACCCGTACGACCACACGCTTGGACAGGGCGTTGACGACGGAGATGCCCACGCCGTGCAGGCCGCCCGAGACCTTGTAGGCCGAGTTATCGAACTTACCGCCGGCGTGCAGGATCGTCATGACGACCTCGAGCGTCGGGATCTTTTTGATGGGATGCTCGTCGACGGGGATACCGCGCCCGTTATCGACGACCGTGATGGAGTTGTCGGCGTGGACCGTCACCTGGATCTCGGTGCAGAAACCGGCCATGGCCTCGTCGACGGAGTTGTCAACGATCTCCCACACCAGGTGATGAAGACCGCTGGCGCTCGTCGAGCCAATGTACATGCCCGGGCGCTTACGAACGGCCTCGAGACCTTCGAGAATCTTAATCTCGCCGCCATCGTAATCGTTTTCGTTTGCCACACGTCCTCCTTCAGTTAAGAAAATGTGTACAGCCTTACTAGTTTATCGTAAAAAAATACCCTCGGGAACGAGGGTATTTGGCTCTACAAGGCCACCAGATGCGATTTAAGGCTCTTTTTTGCTCTGCACGCCCTTGGTCCACTCGGCACTGGCTCTCATGGCGTTCTCGAGGGCCTCGCGCAGCTTTTGGTCCTCGATGGGTGCCACTTGGTGCTCGATCTCGGCACGCTCGGCATCGCTTAGGTCGGCATGCGGAGCCGGCGGACGCTCGGCCACGGCCGGACGCAGGCGCTCTTTTGCAGCGGGCGGTGTGTGGCCGGGGGCGGTCGTCTTGAACACCAGGCCGTCGACGTGCGCGCCGGCGCGCTCCATGCGCGCGCGGATAATCTCGCGCAAAAGTGTCATCTCCTGCGTCCATGAGGGCGAATCGAGGTACACCAGCAGTTCGTTGGACTCGGGCAGGTAGCGCAGCCCCGTCACATGGCGTCCCTCGCGCGTGCCCGAGCACACTGCATTCCAGGCGTGATAGACCGCACGAGACTCCTCCGCAGCCTCCATTTGCGCGCGGCGCTCAGGTGTCGCGGCCGCCAGGATGCGCTGCCGCTCGGCATCCAAAAAGCCGCCAAAGGCAACCATTCCGTTCTCGCGCTCGTAATTAGCACGTCTCACCCATGCTCACCACCTTGGCTCGATCAAGCAGGTCATCGGTAAAATACCCCAGATTGGTGGTGGTTATGACTGTCTGGATATCATCACCGATCAGCTGCAGAAAAGCGCCTCGGCGCCCGGCGTCGAGCTCGCTCATCACGTCGTCCAAGAGCAGCAGCGGCGCGGTGCCCAAGATATCACGCGCCACGGCCACTTCTGCCACCTTCCAGGCAAGCACCAGCGTTCGCTGCTGGCCCTGGCTGGCAAATGAACGGGCCGATCGGCCCGCGACGGAAAACTCAATCTCGTCGCGATGCGGACCCACAAGCGTCACGCCGCGGCGGATCTCCTCGTCGGCGCGCTCATCGAGCGCCGAGAGCATGTGCTCATACGCCCACCCCCTGAGCTCGTCGCGATCCTCGGTGCGAGGCAGGTCGCCAAGCGTGGACACATAGGACACACCGGCGGGCTCGCCAGATGCCACGCGGCCATAGGCGTCGCGCACATGGCCCGACAGTCGGTCGAGCAGAGCCAGACGATGCACGAGCAGGGCCGAACCGGCGCGGGCGATAGATTCGTTCCAGGCGCCGAGCATCTCGCGGCAGCACCAGGTCTCCTTGAGCAGGGCGTTGCGCTGGGTCACGCAGCGCCCGTAGGCACTAGCCAGATCGGCATAGCGCGCACTCAGCTGAACGCCAAAGTCATCAAGTGCGGTGCGGCGCACGCTGGCACCCCGCTTGACCATATCCAGGTGGTCCGGGCAAAACAGAACGCTCGGCAGTACCCCGCGCACGCCGGACGCAGCGCAGCGCTTGCCGTTGCGACTAAACGAACGCTTGCCATCTTCCACACTCAGTCCCATGTCCAGCACACGCCCATCACCTTCGAGCCTCAGCTCGACCTTGCATGGGCCCACGCCGTCGTGCACGAGCTCGGCAGCGGTCGGATGCCTAAACGAGGCGCCACTCGTCAGCAGCTGCAGCGCCTCTATGAGGTTGGTCTTTCCCGCCGCGTTGGGACCTGCGAGCACTGTCACACCGTCGCTCAGGGCAAGGCGGTAACTGTCGAAGCTGCGATAGCGCGCAACGGAAAGATCGCGTGCGAACATGGTCATGGGCAACGCTAGATGCGTACCGGCATGACCAGGTACAGGTAGTTTATCTTGTCGTAGGACTTGAAGATGCCAGCCTGCGAATAGCTCTTGAGCTCCAGCGTGATCTCCTTCTCCTTGGACAGGGCATTGAGGCAGCCAAAGATGTAGTGGTAGTTGAAGGCGATGGTGCCCGACTCGCCCTCGGCCTCGACATCGATCGTCTCCTGCGCCAGATCCTGGTCGTTGGAAATGGAGGACAGGCCCATCTGGCCGTTCTCGACGTCAATCTCAAACTTGACGGCGGGGTTGGCGCTCGCGATAACGGCCACACGTTTAAGGGCGGCGTTAAAGGCGGCTACGTCGATCTTGACGCTCGTCACGCACGAATCGGGGATGAGCTGCTTGTAATTGGGATATACGCCCTCGATGCGGCGCGACACGTAGGTGGTGTTGCCGGCCTCAAAGACAACCTGGGTGTCGGTGGCGCCGATCATGATGGTCGCCTGGCTGGCCATGATGTTCAGGGCGTCGTTGAAGGCGTCGGCAGGCACGTTGAGCTCAAAGGAACCTTCGAGGGTCGAGGTCTCGACCTGCGTATCGCACACGGCCAGACGGAAGGAGTCGGTCGCGACCAGGCGCACGGTGTTGTTCTCGACCTTCATGTGCACGCCACCCAGGATGGGGCGGGCCTTGTCAGTCGAGGTGACGCGCCATACGCGACTCACCATTTCGGACAGGATATCGGTCGGCAGTTCGACGGCGCTCTCGATAGCGTATGCCGGGAACTCGGGAAAGTCGTTGGCATCGAGCGTGTTGAGGCGGAAAGAGCTCTTCTCGCAGCCAATCAAAACCTGACGCTCCGACAGCTCAAAGGTGACCGGGGCATCGGGAAGGGTCTTGGTGATGTTGGAGAGCATCTTGCAGGGAATCACCATCTCGCCCTCCTCTTCGACATGAGCCGCAATGCGGTGACGAATCGAGATGGTGTAGTTGGAGGTCTGGAATTCCAAGATGCCGTCTTGTGCCTTAACGAGCACGCCCGACAGAATGGGAAGGGTGGATGCCGAAGCGACGCCTTTCATAACGACGCCGATGGCTTGCGTAAGCGAGCTCTGGCTGACGGTGAACTTCATCTTTTAATACCTTTCTATAGATATAAATATCTTAATAATAGTAATAGTACTGACGAAACTGTTGATTACTCCTAAAAGTGCAGGTCAGCCCTAAAAAGAGAATCGACAGGAACCTGTGTGCAACCGGGCATGTTTTCCACGTTCAAAACCTGCGCAAAACTTTTCATCACCGCGGCTCGAGTTTTTGACACCTTATAACTGCCGTTTCGACAAGTTTTCAACAGGTGTTTCCATTTACCTACGAGCGCAGTGTAATTTTATCGCGCAGCGACTTGAGGTCTTCGGTGACAGTCCGGTCTTCCTGAATCATCTTCTGAACCTTTTTATAGCTCGTGCTGACGGTCGAGTGGTTGCGGTTGCCAAACTCGGCGCCCACGGCCGTCGTCGTCATCTCGCACATCTCGATCGCCAGGTAGATAGCGATATGGCGTGCCTTAGCGATATTGGCGTTGCGGCGAGGCCCGATGAGCTCCTCGTGCGTCACACCGTATTGCTCCTCGATGACGGACTGGACCGTCTGCACATTGATCTTCTTGGCCGATGTGTCGAAGTACTGGTTGGCGATGGCGTCGATGTCGTCAAAGGTGAGCTCCCCGCCCTCGCGCTCGCGATCGCCCGCTTCGCCGGCACAACGTTCGCAAAAGCTCTCGAGCTCGCGAATGTTGGTGCCCGAGACCTCGGCCATGTGCTTAAAGTGCGCGTCGGTCAGATGTCCGCCGTCGCCCCCGTAGGCCGCCAGCAGTGAGTCGTTGCCTGCCTCGGGCGCGGCGGCGATCGTGTTTTCGTAATAACGCTGCAAAATCTTGTACTTCATCTCGTAGCTGGGCTCCGCCACCAGACACAGCAGACCGGCATTAAAGCGACTGGTCAGGCGCTCGTCCATATTAAGGTCTTTGGGAGCGCGGTCGGCGGCGATCACGACCTTCTTGTTGTTGCGGATAAATTCGTCCATCAACTGGAAGAAGTAATCCACACTCGCGCGCTTGCCGATGATGTTCTGGATGTCATCGATGATAAGCACGTCGACGCCGTGGTACGCCTGCATAATGGGGGCGTTGCTCTTCTTTTGGCGGTCGAATTCCGTCATCAAGTCGTCCAGATATGCCTGCGAGTTGGCGTACTTCACCTTGATCTCGGGCGATTTCTCTGCCAGCTCATTTTTGATGGCGAGCAGCAGGTGCGTCTTGCCCAGGCCCGATTTGCCGTAGATGAACAGCGACGTGCAGGTGCCGGGCGTGTCTGCAAGCATGGCGAATTTGAGCGCCGATCGGTAGGCAAGACTGTTCTCCGGTCCGAAGACGAAGTTTTCAAACGTGAATTTCGAATTCGCTGCGAGGGGTGCCCCGTCCGCGTTTTTCTCGACTGCCGTCGGGGCCGCCGAAGGTGCTGTCGCCGCTGCGGGCGAACTCGCGCTTTTCGCCGGTGGCCTGCCATTCATTTGTGTCATCATGCGGCGGAAATCGTCGGCGGACAGCGTGTTTTTGATTGCAATGCCCGATTCCTCGCCGGGTGCCGCCTCGTGTGCGACGGGCATGTGCGTGGCGGTCGGGATGGGCGAGGGGGCTGGCTCTACCGTCGATGCGACCGAAGCGGTCGGCTGGGGTGCCATGGTTTCACGGGAAACATCGTCGCGTCGAGGCTCGGGCGCCGTAGTTGCCGCTGCGGTAGCGGTCGCTACCGGGTGCGTGACCGGGGCCGTATTTGCCGAGGCGCCTTGCGGTGCCACGATATTGAGCGCGATCGGCGCAAAGGCGATGTCTTCCAGATAGGCCTCGATGGTCGGCTGATGCTTTTTGAGCTGGGCGATGGCAAAGCGTGAAGGGGCCTCAATCGTCAGAGTGTCCTCGGTTAAACTCACAGCGCGCGATTGTCCCAGCATATTGATGAGGCGTGCATCTTGGCCGTCGCGCTGACAAAAGGCGATGGCATCTCCCAGGATGATGCTTGCTTCCTCGTCCACTGTTTCTCCCGTTCCTTAGCTTTGGGCTCGCACGCGAGCGCTGCCTATTTCGGTCAGATGATATTTCTGGCCATGTTTGATTACCAAGCCGGCTTGTGCCAAGTCGTTGAGCGTTCGCGACCACGTGGGCGCTGAGTTTCCAAACGCTCGTGCCAGGTCGGTTGCGCCACACTCCTGGTTTTGAGCCAGATAGCCCAGTGCCGCTTCGCCGCGCTCGCTCACAAATACGTTTTGCTGCGGCTGTGCATATTGATTCGCCGCATTAGGATACATCATTTGAGCTGCTGGTTGTTGAGAACTCTGCATGGGCAGCAGCTGCTGTTGAAAACTTTGCGGCCACTGTTGATAAGGCTGCGGCGGCATCTGCTGGGCCCATGGGTTGTACTGCGCCTGGGGCATTTGTTGGTACGGCTGCTGGTATCCCAGCGGGTATTGCTGGGGGTATGCCTGCGCATATCCCGTTTGCGGCGCGTATTGAGCCGGATACCCTTGCGGGTTCGGTTGATAGGACATCTGCTGTGCGGCCGATGCGCCTGCCATCTGCTGTAAGGATCCCGCATCCTGGCCCATCGCTGGCCTTGCATCGGGTATGTTCTGCGGAATCGCGCCCGAGGGTGCCTGGGGCTCTTGCGTGGGGGCCATGCCAGGCTGCTGCATGGGGGCCATTTGCTGTTGCACCTGTTGCATCGTTGCGGGTTGCTGCGTGAAGGCGCCCGGCATGGGATGTGCCTGCTGCTCTGCTTCGGGTCGCACGGCTGCCCCGCGCCCGCCAGCACGCTCGATTTCCTGCACGCGCTTGGGGTTCAGACTTACCGTCACGACGGTGCCGTTGCCCATGTTGTCCTCGATGGAGACGGCGCCGCCGGCGTTTTCCAAGTACTCCTGTACCATGGGAAATCCGGCGCCGGTGCCGCGGATATACCGTTTCATCTTGCTGTTTGCGCTGGTTACGCCAAAGTCGAAGGCACGCTCTTTGTCGTCGATGCCCGGACCCTGATCGGCAAAGCGGATGGTGTCGCCGCCGTCGAGAATCGAGATGATGGGCTCTGCAAAATGCGCGTGGATAAAGTTTTCGACAATCTCGCGGATAACCATCAACGAGATGCGTCCTCCCTGCTCCTTCATGCACTGGTAGACGGTGTTGGTTGTCTCTTCCAGGTAGGTACGGACGTCTTGCGGTTCGATGACGATGACACGCGGTGTCGACAGCATGTCGTCGTAGACCGCGATGCGCGCTGCATACATGGCCTTCGGTGCTTGTGCGGTGACCTGCTCGCTCTCGTTGCGTTCTTCGCGCACGCCGGTGATGTGCTCGTTGTCGGGTGCCGGATCACCGGAATCGACCATGGTGTAGAAGTCGTCAGACATGCCGCTCGCAATCTTTCAAAAGGTTTTGAACAAATAGTAGCTCACCGCGCAATGTTTCTCATCTTTCGACAAGTTTTCAAAACCTGTCGAAAACTTTGGAAAACGGGCGAAAAGTTCTCAACATTTCCAACATGACCTGTTGAAAACTCGATGAAATTTCGTGAAAAGTTGCCTGCTGCCTCAAATGCCGGTTCTGCTTATGGGGGAACCGTGTACTCTTTGCAACCTTTCACCTTTGATTTCTTGACATTTGAACATTGATTTCCCTACAATCTTCAAGCTCACGTGTCTATATCTGCGTCCGCGCCCCCGCGGACACTCGAAATGCAGCAGGAGGAACTTAAGATGAAGCGTACGTATCAGCCTAATAAGCGTAAGCGTGCCAAGACCCATGGCTTCCGTGCCCGTATGGCCACTAAGGGTGGTCGTGCCGTGCTCGCCCGTCGTC
>DBEYTJ010000110.1:0-4243 GCA_048181065.1 Collinsella sp. | reverse complement strand
GAGACGAGCGCCGCGATGTCGTCGACCTTGAGCGGAGAGGCGATGAGCGCATGCATCACGGTCTGCTGCGTTGGATCCAGGTCGGCAATGCCGGGAGCATCGGGGCGCGAGTAGCGCAGGGTTCCGTAGATGCGTGAGATAGCCATCTCGATAGATTCCTCGTCGACGATGCAGCAGGCACCGTTCGCAATGAGGTAATTCGTGCCACGCGACTCGGGCGATAGGATCGACCCCGGCACGGCAAGAAGTTCGCGCCCCAAATCCATGGCAGTCTCGGCTGTAGAAAACGTCCCGGAAGGCATACCCGCCTCGGATACAAAGAGGGCTTGCGACAGGGCCGCGATCACGCGATTGCGGCGCGGAAAGGCGAACTTGCGCGGACCCATGCCCCACGGAGAGATCGACACGACCGCGCCACCTGTATCGAGCGTGCGAGTAATAAGCCCCGCGCTCGAACGCGGGTAGACCACGTCGGCGCCCGTCCCCAGCACCACGACGTGTTTGCCGCCGGCGTTGACCGCAGCCCAACCCGAGGCCTGGTCACAACCGACCGCGCCTCCCGAAACTACCGTCACCCCCGCATCAACCGCCACCTTTGCCGCAAGCTCTGCCACGGCAAGACCATACGGCGAGGCCTTGCGCGCGCCGATGATGGAGAGCGCGGGCGTCGAAAGCACCTCGGGGTTGCCGCGCACATAAAGCGTCTGGGGTATATCAGAAAGCTCCAAAACGGTCTCGGGATACAACGCGTCACCTGGATGCAGCTCGAAGGTCCCCTCAGCCATCATTGGTCCCTCCTTCCCTGGTACATCGCCGCCTCGAGCACGTGGTCCTGCGTCACCTGCTCGCTCTCGGCGACATCTGCGATCGTGCGCGCAATGCGAACAAGGCGCACGATGCCACGCCCTGTGAGATACGTGCGCTTCGACAGGCCGAGCACACACTTCTCCGCCGCATCATCGAGCTCAAAGGTCGAAACGACGCCGTCAATGGACCGTGTCTCGTCATCCTCGGCCTCGGCATCCGCATCGTCCATGCGGGATTCGCGCCAAGCGCGAAAGGCGCGACCGCGCACAACGTAGTCACGTAACTCGGCCGACGACATGCCCTCCGCACCCTCGATAATCACTTGAGGGTCGGGACGGGTCACATCGATCATCATGTCGATACGGTCGGCCAAAGGACCGCGCAGTTTAGACCGATAGCGCTCGACCATCGCCGCCGAGCAGCGACACGGCACCTCGCGATCGCCCAAAAAGCCGCAGGGGCAGGGATTGCTCGCAGCCAGCAGCTGAAAGCGCGACGGGAAGGTAAAGGCCCCGTCGACGCGTACGATCCTCACATAACCGCGTTCGATGGGCTGACGCAGCGTCTGCAGTACGCCCGTGGGAAACTCGGCAAGCTCGTCCAAAAATAGCACGCCGCCATGAGCAAGGCTGATCTCACCCGGGTGCACCGGGCGCCCGCCGCCGATAAGGCCTGCGGTCGAAATACTGTGGTGGGGACTGCGGAAGGGGCGGTGCCCCGCCAACAAGCCATCAATGTTCTCACCCAAAACCGAATGGATGCACAGTGCCTCCTGCTGATCCTCAACGGAAAGCTCGGGCAGGATGCCGGTCATACGGCGTGCGAGCATCGTCTTGCCCGATCCCGGAGACCCGATCATGAGCAAGCCGAGTTCTCCTGCCGCCGCAAGCGCCATGCCGCGTTTAGCGACTTCCTGCCCCAGCACGTCTGCATAGTCGAGCTCGGGCTCAAAGGTCGCCTCGACACCCTCGGAATCCAAGTAGTGCCGTGCGGCATCGCCCATGCCGTGAGCAAGCTGAGACAGATGGTCGATAAAGCCGCAATCTACGCCCGCGAGTGGCACATGCTGGTCGGACCTGCCGGCGATAAAAGACAGCCCCATGTCGCGAGCCAATAGCTGAAACGCCACCTCGCCCTTGACGGGAAGCACCGTACCGTCCAGACCAAGCTCACCTGCGATAAGGCAGCGATCGAGGTTGTCACGGGGAATCTGCCCATCGGCCGCTAGAACCGCGATGGCGATGGGCAGGTCAAAGCCGCTACCGGTCTTGCGGATATCGCCGGGTGCCAGGTTAACGGTAATGCCCGAGCGCGGGATCTCGAACCCGGCGGAGCGCATCGCGCAGCGAATACGACCGCGTGACTCCATCACCTCCATACTCGGAATGCCGAGCATCTGGATGCCCGGAACGCCACCGGCAAGCGAGACCTCGACCGTGACGTGAATCGCCTCGACGCCGCGGATGCAGGCCGCGTGAACGGCAAACGTCTCGAACGCCATCACGACACCTGCCAATCGAACGCGTTGTACTGATGCTCGATCTCGGCGATATGCCCGCCGCGGATGGTGACACCCACAGCATCGAAGCGAATCGCCTTGAGCGGATAATGCTCCATGAGATAGCAACTTGCGATGCGGCGGTAGCGGCGTTGCTTTTGGGCGTCCACGGCCTCCTCGGGAAAGACCCGCGTGGTGCAATCCAGCGAAACGCGTCTGGTCTTGACCTCGGCCATCACCACGACATCGTCGAGCTCATCGAGCAGCACCAGATCAGCCTCGCCCTCGGTGCAACGATAACCCTGCTCCAGCAAGGTGTAGCCGCGCTCGTTAAAGTAGTCGATGGTGATCAGCTCGCCCAGCATGCCCAGCTCGCGGGGACTGAGTCCCTTGATAAACTCGGGCGTCATCGCCCCGGAGTCGAGTTCGCCGTTTTCCCAACGCTCCTTGAGCTGCTGCGTCTTGCTCTTTTTGCTTGCGGCACTCATGGGGTCTCCTTTCCCGCACACTGCATTGCCCCGATGATGAGGGCACCTTTCATGCGGGTAAGTACCGGAAGCAAACCAAAAGCTGACCAAATGCCGTCAAAAAACGGGCCGTACGCAACAATGGTGTTGCATACGGCCCGCTACCAGCAGGTTTATAAAACCCCAGGGGTCCCTGTCTCCACAATTGACCTAGAAAAGGCGCTCAGTCTGCAGAAAGTTTCCGCAAAAGCTCACGCGGTGCAGCGGACAAAGTCCATGTTTGCGAATGGCCTCGATATGCTCGGGGCTTGCATAGCCCTTCGACTCGGCCAGATGGTACTCGGGGTACTCGGCGTCGTACTCGACCATCATCTCGTCACGCGTGACCTTGGCCATGATGGACGCCGCGGCGATACAGGCGATCTTGGCATCGCCTTTCACCACATCGCGCTCGTTAGGAACAGCGCCCAAGGGGTTGCCATCCATGAGGACGCAGTCGGGTTCAAGCCCCGTATCGGCCACGGCGCCCGTGACGGCAGCGCGAATGGCGCGGGCCATGCCCATCTCATCGATATCCTTAGGCGCGATATGGCAAAAACCGATCGCCGTCGCCACCTCGGCAATCTTCACTGAGAGCAACTCGCGGCGCGCCGGCGTGAGCTTTTTGGAATCGTTGATGCCCCAGACGCGCGGCTCCATAGGAAGGCAGACAGCGCATACCGTCAAAGGACCGGCCACCGATCCGCGACCCACCTCGTCGACACCAACGACCACTCCATCGCCGCCAAGCTCATGCATAAGCTCGTACATGTCATTGACGCGCTCGCGCTCGGCAAGCTCTTTGGCATGGCGTTTGAGGGCGCGTTCGCAAGCCTTGATCACCTGCTGGCGCGGGTCCTCGCGATAATGCTCCACGAGGGCGGGAATCTCCTCAAACGTGGCGCTCGCCAACTCACCGGCAACCTGCGATGCCGAAACCGAGCTCGTCATGTTGGCCATACCAGGCCCTCCTTGCATGCAAATCAGATAAAAAGAAGGGCCACCCGAAGGTGACCCTTGTGTCCAAACGAGTGGACAGACGCTGCGATCTTCTTAGCGCTTCTCGGGGATGCGAGCAGCCTTGCCCACCTTGTCGCGGAGGTAGTACAGCTTGGCGCGACGGACGCGACCATGACGAACGACCTCGAGCTTGGCGATCTTGGGGCTGTGAAGCGGGAAGGTACGCTCAACACCGACACCGAAGGACATCTTGCGGACGGTGAAGGTCTCGCGGGCACCGGCGCCGGCCATGCGGATGACGTCGCCCTGGAAGACCTGGATGCGCTCGCGGTCGCCTTCCTTAATGCGGTAGTGAACCTTGACGTTGTCGGCGACGCGAACCTGAGGAATGTCCTCGCGGATCTGCTGACGCTCGATTGCGCGGATGTAATCCATGTGCAATTCCTTACTCTTCTAGAGGTGCCGTACCACC
>DBEYTJ010000109.1:0-4328 GCA_048181065.1 Collinsella sp. | reverse complement strand
GCGTCGTTTTTCTCGGCGATGATGAGCTTCAAAAGAGGCTCCTATCTCGTGTCTCTGCGGCTACGCCCGCCCGTATGGCGGCCGATTTACGCCCTTGCTTGCTCGATCTGCCCGATGAGCCAATCGCACCAGGCATCCATGCCCTCGCCCTTGCGCGCGCTCACGGCAAACCGCGGCGCCTGCGGATTGAGGTCATCGAGTGTCTTAGTATACCTATCCATATCAAAATCGAAAGCCGGGGCCACGTCGACCTTATTGAGCAGCTGCGCGCCGGCGTGCTGGAAGATGCCCGGGTACTTGATGGGCTTGTCGTCGCCCTCGGGCACCGAGAGAATCATGATGGACAGGTTCTCGCCCAGGTCAAAGTCGACCGGGCAGACCAAGTTGCCCACGTTTTCGATAAAGATGACGTCGATGTTTTGAAGATCCACCGCCTGGTCAAACGCGTCAACGGCCTCCATGATCATGTTGCCCTCGAGGTGGCACAGGCCGCCCGTGTTGATCTGGATGGCGGGCATGCCGGCTTCCTTCATGGTGATGGCGTCGACGTCCGAGGCGATGTCGCCCTCGATGACGGCACAGCGCAAGCCGGCCTTGTCGCGCAGGCGCTCGTTGGTGCCCAGGATCGTGGTGGTCTTGCCCGAACCGGGACTCGACAGCACATTGATCACATAGGTGTTTGTCTCATTAAATCGCTGACGCAGCTGATCTGCCAGGCGCTCGTTGCGCGACAGAATCGGCGATGCGATATCAATCGTTTTCTCGGCCATACTTAGCGCTCCTTACTTTGGCCCCTTTATACCCCATCACTAGATGGCTAGCGGGCTAATTGTCGGGGGTTTCGATTTCGATACTCGCGATATCGAGCTCGCGGCCGTGCAGTAGGCGCACGTTGGCACCACCACACTGGGGACAGCGACAGTGGAAGCGATCGTGCTCAAAAACCTCACCGCAGTCCAGACACTCGCTTTGTGGATGGACTTCCTCCACGGCAAGCTCGCAGCCTCGCGTGAGCGGGTCCTCGTCGCGAAATGTCTCCCACGCAAAGTCGAGCGCCTCGCGCACGACCTCGGTCATATCCCCGATACGCAGCGTCACCAAAACGGCGCGCGAGGCCCCCGCCCCACGCGCCGCGCGAATCACTGTATCGAGTATGCCGTTGACAATGCCAACCTCGTGCATACCGATTTACTCCTAGTCGTCCTCATCGTCCGAGAACAGGTCCAGACGGCTCACAAACAAGCCCTCCTTGCCCTCGCGCGCGGTAATGACCACGCGGGCAATGGCGAGCGAAATCTCGTAGAGCGAGAGCAGGGCACCATACATGAGGCCCAGCGTAACGGGCGAGCCGTCGGGCGTAATCACAGCCGAGCCCACAAGCAGGCCCACGTACACGTAGCGCCAGGCGCCGCGGAAGGCCGCGTAGGACACGATGTGGAAGACGGACAGGTAGAAGATGATGAGCGGCAGCTCAAACGCCACACCAAAGCCGATCATAAAGAGCAGCTCCATGTTGACGTAGTTCTCCAGATCGGGCAGCGCCGTGGCGACGGCCGAGGTTTCGCCGATGAGCCACTCAAAGCCCGCAGGAATGATGATGAAGTAGCAAAAGATTGCGCCCAGGAAGAACAGCACCGTCGAGGCGAGCACCGTAGGCACGACCCACTTGCGCTCGTTGGGGCGAAGCGCCGGCAGGAAAAACGCCAGAATCTGCCAGATGATCATGGGCGTGCACATGACCACGGCCATCTTGATGGCCAGCGAGAAACGCAAGCCAAAGCCGCCGAGCGTGGTGGTGATGTAGAACTTACCGTCCGGCACAAAAGAGCGGATGGGGTCTTCCAGAATGTCGAGCACCACAGGCGTGGCGAAATACAGCACGATGGCGGCGGCAAACACCGACACGACCACGATGGTCAGGCGGCGACGGAGCTCTCCCAGGTGATCGAAGAGCGGCATACGCGCAGGTCCGATAGGCATTACTCATCGCCTCCCTTCGGGGTGTCGGCGGCAGCGGTGGCGTCGTCCTCGGCCTCGAGCTCGCGAGCGAGCTGGTCGACGACAGCCTTGCGCTTGCGGGGACGACGGGCGTAGAGGTCAGCTGTCGTGGGCTCTGCCGGCTCGGGCTCCGGCTCTGCAGCAGGCTCGGGCTCGGCGGCAGCAGCAGGCTCGGCCTTGGCGTTCTCGGCCTCCTCGGCAATACCTTCGCCCTCGGTGGCACCCTCGCTCGCAGCCTTCTCGGCGGCAAGGCGGGCGCGACGCTCAGCAAAGGTCTCTTTCTTTGCGGGCGCAGCCGTCTCGACGGCATCCTCGTCCGCATCGGAATCATCATCGACGGCAGCCTTCTTGGGCTTGACCGGGGCCGACGCGGCCTCGCTCACCGGATCGATAATCTCGGACTGAACAACGGCCGTCATCTTTTCCTGCGTCTCGCGGAACTGACGGATGGCACGGCCAATCGTGCGGCCCATCTGCGGGAGCTTATCCGGGCCAAACAGCAAAAAGCCGAAGACCACGATGATCGCGAGCTCACCCTCTCCAATACCAAACACACATACCTCCAAGGCTCGATGTGAGTCGAGCCCGCACCGCGCCATTCGGCCGGAACTCGTCTATTCATTCGGTCAAGTATAGCGCCCGGACGCCAAAACGTCCGAGCGCATCACAAACATACGCCAAACGGCACGCCCTTTTGGGGACAAAGATTATGCAGCGGTGATCGAAATCTCCTGGTCGACACCCAACAGCTGAACCACGCGCATCACCTGGGGCTGCACATTAGTGCAGCTAAAGCGCTTACCGTGGTCGACCGCGTGGTGCGCGGCGCCCACGAGCACGCCAATGCCCGTCGAATCGATGTAGCTCACCTGGGCAAAATCGAGCTCAACGGCCTCAGTGGGCTGCTCGAGCGCCAGGTCAATGGCATTGCGCAGGCTATCGGCGTTAGAGATATCGATCTCGCCGGTTACCTTAATGGTGTAGATCTCCGGCGTGGGGTTGGTGGAAATACCCAAATCCATGTATACGCTCCTTTACGTATCGAAAGTGCGGATAGTACTGGGCGCGGACTTGCGGGGCCCTAGGCGTTAGGCGCGCTCGGCACGAGCAAGCTCGGCAGCGACAAGCTTAACGGCCAGCACCAGCACGTCGAGCGCGGCCTCCAGGTCATCGACCGTGGGATAGCTCGGCGCGATGCGGATGTTGGTGTCGCGCGGATCCTTGCCATAAGGCCAGGTAGCACCAGCCGGCGTGAGCTTGACGCCCAGGTCGGCACAAAGCGCTGCGACCTTTTGGGCCGAACCCTCGGGACCATCAAAGCTCACAAAGTAGCCGCCGCGGGGATGCGTCCAAGTGGCGCAGCCCGTGTCGCCCAAACCCTCGGTGAGCTTGCGCTCGACGGCCTCAAAGCGCGGGCGCAAGAACTCGGCATGCTTTTTCATGTGCTCCTTGACCGCCTCGATGGTGGGAAGGAAACGCACGTGACGCAGCTGGTTGAGCTTGTCGGCGCTGATGAGGCCGGCCTTCAGGCGCTTGGAGAACTCCGCGATAACCGCGGGGCTCGCACCGATAAAGCCGATGCCGGCGCCCGGGAAGGTAATCTTGGACGTCGAGGCAAAGGCCACCACGCGATCCTCGGTGCCCGCCGCGCGAGCGAGTTCGAAGATATTGGCGAGCTCGTCGGTCTCATCGTACAGGTCGTGCACGCAGTAGGCGTTGTCCCAGAAAATGCGGAAATCGGGCGCGGCCGTGGGCATCTCGACCAGGCGACACACGGTGTCCTCACTAAAGGTGATGCCCGTGGGGTTGGAATACTTGGGCACGCACCAGATGCCCTTGATGGAGTCGTCGGCGGCAACCAGGCGCTCGACCTCGTCCATGTCGGGGCCGTTGTCGGTCATCGCGACGGGGACATTCTCGATACCCAGGTCGGCGGTGATGCCAAAGTGACGGTCGTAGCCGGGAACAGGGCACAGGAATTTGACCTTCTTGCCGTCGTGCGCGGCCTCGTAAGTCTCCCAGGGCTCGCTGCCGCACGAGCCGCAGCGCCAGAACATGCCGGCGATATCGTGCTCGATTAGCAGGCTCGACGAACCCAGCACGAGCGTCTGCTCGGCGGGGCAGCCCAGGAACTCCCCCGCCAGCTTGCGCGCCGAGGGAATGCCCTCAAAGCAGCCGTAGTTGGAGCAGTCGACGTTGCCGTCGTGCAGATCGGCATCGGCATTGAGGATATCGAGCATGGGTCGAGAGATGTCCACCTGGGAGGGCGACGGCTTGCCGCGGGCCATGTCGAGCGCCAGGCCCTTGGCCTTGACCTCGGCGACCTCGGC